>DATMMY010000285.1:0-16751 GCA_035569515.1 Candidatus Solibacter sp.
CGGAGGCAAATACATTGGGGATAAACATGGTGCCCAAGCGCATCTTTCTGACTAAAGGTGTGGGTAAGCACAAAGAGCGTTTGACATCATTTGAGTTGGCACTACGAGACGCCGGAATCGCCGCGCAGAACCTGGTGCGTGTCTCTTCCATATTTCCTCCCCACTGCAAGCTGATTTCACGCAAGGAAGGGGTCAAGTTTCTCTATCCCGGCGAAGTGACCTTTGCCGTGGTTGCCGAGAATTCCACGCGTGAGCCCCACCGCCTTACCGCTTCCAGCATCGGCCTGGCGATACCGGCCGACCGCAGCACCTATGGCTATCTCAGCGAGCACCACTCCTTTGGCGAACCCGACAACATTGCCGGTGAATACGCAGAAGAGCTGGCAGCAGAGATGCTCGCAACCACCCTCGATGTCGAGTTTGATCCGGACAAATCCTGGGACGAAAAGAAGGAGATCTACCGGATCTCCAACAAGATCGTCCGTACCACGAACATTACCCAGACTGCTGTGGGCGATAAACGCGGACTTTGGACAACGGTGATTGCGGCGGCGATTCTGGTCTTCGAGTAAGCAGGGCTTCGAGTAAACAGAACTGCTCCAGCCTTACTTGGTTCTTGCGCCTTTTGATTTTTTCGAGGTGACCGGTTTTGCCTGTTTCTGGGTGGGCTTCTTGTAGCCTTTGCCCAGACGCTGGAGCAGCGCTGCTACCATAATCGGCAGGCCGACGGTAGCATCTACAAAGACCTCTCCAAATCGTCCGCCTTCGGCTGGGGGGACGAACTTGCCCCAGGAGATGGCCTCGCTATAGGGAGAGCCCGAGAGTCCTCCCCAATGCACCGGCTCAGGACAGATTCTGACTCCGTAGTGATACCTCTTCAACTCAACATTTTCCCCTGCGCGCCGCACTCGCAGCTCACAATAGGGACCAAACTGCTGGGCCCAGTTGCGTGGCACGCCTCCGCCAATGGTGAAGATGCCAATCCGTTTCTGCTGGAGCAAGGTTTCGGCAAAATGATTCAAATCGAGGAATGGATCGTAACGGAGGTGCGGCTGGCTTTCACGGGCCCTCATGCGGTTGGCAAGGGCCACATCCAGCCCCAACTCAGAGTCGGTGAATGCAGGCACAAATACCGGGACGTTCTTCTCAAAAGCCGACTTCAGAATGCCCCTGCCTTTGGTGTGCTTTTTCAGGTGCCGTCCAATCTCCTGGTTCAGCCGCCAGGAGCACATGGTTTCATCCGCATTCCAGTTTCCTAAGACCTCTTCCATGACGAGTTCGACGTGGTCAAGGTTTTGCTCCGGCTCCAGGGTGTCATAAACGCGGTTGTAACCTGCCTCGTAGAGCTGGACATCGTTCATGCGCGGATCGTAGCGGTAATGCTTGCATCCGGTGGCTTCCACCAGCCCATGAGCCATGAGCGCGCCAGTCGAGACGATGGCGTTGACCAGGCCTTTGTCGATCAGATCGCAAACAATGAGCCCCTGCTTGGCCACCGTCATGGCTCCCGCCAAAGTCATGACCACGAAACAATCCCGATCGCGCGCCATGGCTTCGAGCACATCCACGGCTTCTCCGAGCTGACGTCCGGTGAAGGCTGTGTCGGCCATGCCGCGCACCAGGTCGTTGATGCTCCTGGTCTTGGAGAGATCCAAGGGGAATACAGGAGATAGTTTGTCTTTTACCGGATCATGCAGTTTACGGTCGATTCCTTCGCCTTCGTGCTTGTGCTTCAAGGCCCACCTCAGAGTCTGGGTTGTAATTGAGTTGACTCAGAAAAGTACAAGGTTGGAGTGCTCTGAGTCAATCGCTCCTGACTGCCGAGGACTTCTGAGCGGCTTCTGATGTCTTCTGCTCTATGGGGTTTGCTATTCTAGTTGAGTTCAACTCTATTTCTAAGGGGAGTGTGCGTGGCGTCTGACATTTTCACGGTGGGCCTTGTCCAGATGAGCTGTTCGCCCGATCCGGAGGATAATCTCCGACGCGCGGCGGACAAGGTCCGGGCGGCGGCAAAAGACGGAGCACAGATCATCTGCCTGCCGGAGCTGTTTCGCACTCAATATTTCTGCCAGCGTGAAGATGCAGCCTTGTTCGACCAGGCCGAGCCCATTCCCGGCTCAACCACTGAAGCTCTGGCCCCGATTGCCCGCGAAGCCAAGGCCGTAATTATTGCTTCGGTTTTCGAGCGGCGCGCAAGGGGCCTCTACCACAATACCGCTGTAATTCTGGACACCGACGGCAGTATCAAGGGCCTCTATCGCAAGATGCACATCCCGGACGATCCCCTCTATTACGAGAAGTATTACTTCACTCCCGGTGATTTGGGATTCAAGGCCTTTGACACTCCCCATGGCCGGATGGGCACGCTGGTCTGCTGGGACCAGTGGTATCCGGAGGGCGCCCGCCTGACTGCATTGCAAGGCGCCAATATTCTTTTTTATCCCACGGCAATCGGATGGCATCCGGATGAAAAAGCCGAGTTCGGGACAGCCCAGCACGATGCCTGGAAGACGATCCAGCGCGCTCATGCAATTGCCAACGGAGTATTTGTGGCAGCGGTCAACCGCGTGGGACACGAATTTGGCGATATCCGGGGCAGCCGTGCCC
Source organism: Candidatus Solibacter sp. (assembly GCA_035569515.1). Classification (GTDB taxonomy): domain Bacteria; phylum Acidobacteriota; class Terriglobia; order Terriglobales; family Acidobacteriaceae; genus Angelobacter. The sequence continues at coordinate 2,608 of DATMMY010000285.1, forward strand.
AAGGCAAGGGTCTGGAGTTTTGGGGCGGATCGTTCTTGTGCGATCCGTTCGGGCGGATCATGGCTGAAGCTTCCCACGACAAAGAAGAGACTCTGATGGGCCAGTGCGACTTGCGCCATATCGAGAATGTGCGCCGCAACTGGCCCTTCCTGCGAGACCGCCGCATTGACAGCTATTCTGCAATCTCCCAGAGGTTCCTGGACTGAAAGTGCCGGCAAAATCCCATCCAGACGCAGACCTGAAGCCTCGCGAACTTGGCTATCGAATGCCGGCGGAATGGCAGCGCCATCAGGCGACCTGGATTGCATGGCCACACAATCGCAGCGACTGGCCGGGAAAGTTTGAGGCCATTCCCTGGGTGTATACGGAGATCGTGCGTCATCTCAGCAAAGTTGAAGACGTAAACATCATCGTCAGCAACCGCGAAGAGAGGGCAGCCGCCCGCACCATCCTCAGCCGGGCCCATGCAGAGCTCAAGCGCATTAAGTTTCATGCGTGGCCCACGGACCGCGTATGGACCCGCGATTCCGGACCTATCTTCATTTGCCGAAGCCCAATTTGCCGAAGCCCACAGATTCGCCAAAGCTCGCCAGCGGAAGAGATCGCAATTACGAACTGGAGATTCAACGCCTGGGCCAAGTATGCCGATTGGAATCACGATAATGAGCTGCCAGACCTGATTGGCAACAAGCTGAAATTGAAGCAGTTCAAGCCCACGATCCAGCGCAACGGCCGGCCTCATCATGTTGTACTCGAAGGCGGCAGCATCGATAGCAACGGCGAAGGGCTCATGCTCACCACCGAAGAATGCTTACTGAGCAAAGTGCAACAGCGCAACCCAGGAGTTTCTCGTGATGACCTGGAGCATGTCTTTGCGGACTTCCTGGGAGTTGAAAAAGTCATCTGGCTGGACCGCGGCATCGTTGGCGATGATACCCACGGCCACGTGGACGACATCGCCCGCTTCGTTGCGGGAGACACAATTGTTGCCGCCACCGAGCGCAGACGGGGCGATTCCAACTATGATCCGCTTCAGGAAAATCTAAGACGCCTGCGGAAAACTACTAACCTGACGGGCCGCAAGCTGAAGATCATCGAACTCCCCCTTCCCCGCCCTGTGATTTTTCGGGGACGGCAGCTCCCGGCCAGCTACGCCAATTTTTATATCGCCAACCAACTTGTCCTGGTTCCTACCTTCAACGATCCAAATGACCGGGTTGCGCTGAATCTGCTTGCGGACCTCTTTCCTAAATACGAAGTTGTGGGGATACATTGCGGAGATTTCATTTGGGGGCTGGGCGCAATTCACTGTATGACACAGCAACAACCTGCACCGCTTTAAGTTGAGCAAAACAAAAAGCCGGAGGTTGGCCTCCGGCTTTATCGGTTTTCTTTTTCCACTTTTACGCGGCTGCTGTACGCGGACGGTTCTCAAACAGATCGGGATCCGTCTGCTGCAGGCGCTGCAAATAGTCTTTCCACATTGGTTGCAGGCCGGGAATGCGGGCGAGTTCCGCCTTAGCGGTCAAGGCGTCTTCGGCCTTGATGGGATGCGGTTTGAGTCCAGTGGACTGCGCGGCCAGCGCCACGGAGATGTTCCGCGCGCACATGCCTTCCAGCAAGAGCATTCGGAACGCGGCTACTTGAACATTTGGACCGGTGGTAAGAGCGCCATGATTGGGCAGAATGGCGGTAGCCTGTTTGGCCAACGCATCGGCAAATGGCTTCACTCGATCTTCAGATGCGGCCAAGCCAGTGTAGTCCTCTTCCACAATGGCCACATCACCGGCCAGCATGCAGCTCTCCTGGTCGTAAACCTCGGGCACTCGGCGGAAGGTGCTCCAGGTGATGGCCATGGGGGGATGCGTGTGGGCGACGGCCACAATCTTTGGATTGTAACGATGGATGACCGCATGCAGCGCAACCGTATCGTTCACGTATGGGTCAACCGAAGGATCGTGCTCCACAACTTTTCCCTCAAAATCAAAGGTGACCATGTCAACCGGACGCAACGTCGCAAACGACGGGCCGAAACGATTCATGAGCATCCTGTTTTCACCGATGGCCACGCTCAGGTGCCCGGCCACACCCACGCTCAACCCCGCGCGATACAAAATGCGGGCCGCGCAACAAATGTCCCACTTAATCCCTTCAAGCGCTGCTGACATTGACTTACCTCCCGGCCTAAATGGTAGTGCCTGACCGCACTTTTTAACAAGAGGGGGCCTCACAAACACAAAATCCAATGGCCCGGCACACTGGCGCTGTGCGCCAGCATCTCATGGTTAGTAATCGCCCAAAAGCCGGCAGAAAACTAAAACTGCCCGGACCTTCTAAAGCGTTCCGGGCAGTCTTTATTAGTAGCCTAGTTGGCAATGGCCGTTATTTCTTGCGGGCAACCAGACCTGTTACAAGTGAGCCGAGACCCAGCAATCCGAGCAGCGGCAATGGAGAGGCGGTCTGAGGTAACTCTTCTCCGCTCTTCGCACTCTGATCTGCTTTCTGATCGGCAGGATTGGCAGCGCTGGGGGCATTTTGATCAGCAGTGGTGCTGCTGGTTGAGGGAGCGGTTTGACCGGCAGTAGAGCCACTGGCAGCAGTGCTGGGCATCGTCGAGCTGCTGGCGCTCGAAGGTGCGCTCTGGTCAGGAGTACTCGTCGTGGCACCGGTTGCCGGCGCATTCTGTGCAGCAGTGCCTACCGTGCTGGATGACGTGTCATTAGCCACAGGAGGTGTTGAACCCGAAGTGGAGGCCTGGCTTCCGCTATTACTCATCGCCGAGCTGTTGGAAGAACTCGGAGCTGAACCACTAGGGGATGCCGCAGCCGCTCCTGTTGCGCTCTGGTCTGGAGGAGGGGTGCTTGGATTGCCACTCGTGCCCGTCGTGCTGGAGGGGCTGTTGCCACAGGTATCGGAGATCATGCTCACGGAGGTGACGCTCAAAGTGTTGCTGTCGGTCTGGGTTCCCTTCACTTCAACCTGATGACCGTCATGGGCTTTCAGCATGGAGCTGTCGCCTTTGAGCATGATGGACTGGCCCCCGCCGCCTTGAGAGAGGATCCAGTCGCTGCCGGACTGCTTCAGGCAGCCGCGAACGGTTGATTCCGAGCCACTGGTGCCGCTCGTGGGATTGCTCGCTGAACTGCCGCTTGGATTTTGCGGATTCTGGCTGCTGCTGCCACTGCCTGTACTACCGCCCTGCGCAAACGCCATGCCGGTAGCAAGCGTTAGTGTTATTAACAATTTCTTTGTCATGTGTTGCTCCTTCGAAGTTTTGTCGATTTGCCCGTCGGGCTACTAAGGTTTCCCCGCGACGGCCCGCGAGGTATATATAGACGCCGTTGTTTGTTTAGAGAGAAGTAAATAGGCTGGGGTTGACTCAACTTCGCCAGAAAGGGGAGCTGCTGCTGATAAAATCAGGCAAGCTGGCGCTGCCTACGCCAGGAAGATTCAGAGATGCCAAAAAGTACAGGTTTTACGCCCATCCGAGCGATGCGAGAATACGATTCCTGGATGCACCTCGCCCTGAAACAGGCCGAAGTAGCTGCGCAATTAGGCGAGGTGCCTGTTGGCGCCTTAGTAATCAAGGATGGAATCATCCTGGGTCAGGGCCACAATCGCAACCTGCTCGACAACGATCCCACAGCCCACGCCGAAATAATAGCCTTGCGCCAAGCTGCAGCGCACTTCGGCAACCATCGATTGGTAGGATGTGAAATGGTAGTTACCATTGAGCCTTGCGCCATGTGCGCCGGCGCGATCATCCACGCCCGGCTGGCCCGGCTAGTCTATGGCGCAAGCGATCCCAAGGCGGGAGCAGCGGGATCGGTGCTGCAGGTACTGAACCATCCCCGGCTGAACCATAAGATGGAGATAACGCCCGGTGTCTTGAAAGACAGGTGCTCTGAAATCCTGAAGAAGTTCTTTCAGAATCGCCGCCTGGAACGGAGTGCCAGATAGAACAGGTCCGCCACATCAGGTGATTCGGCACGCCGGAAGTTCTTCAAATTACAGGTTTCAGAGTGCGTGCAGCCCGCGAGCTTTTTTTACACCGGGGCTAAATTTTTAAAATAGGCGGGCGATTCAAAAAATCGTCTTGGCCCGCTAGAGGTTCGTCAGCAGCCAGCAGAGTGATTTCTCGTGTACCTGAAGAGCAGCGGAGCAGTTTCCTTCGGCTCGCGGGCTCACCTCTAGGGCAGGCTCTTCGCTGCCGCTCAGGATGACACTGGTCCTCTTTGTATGTCTGGTAATCTGCGCCACCAGGTTTGTCTCGCTCCATTTTGTTTAAAGCGCTCCGCCTGTCTTACGGGTTAACCATTGCCCGTACCATAATAGGAATTCCACAGCTTATTTCAAGCAGATGTCTGGCTCCGGCGATTCGCTCGGCAAGAGGGCTCTCTTCATTCAATCCTTCAGCAGAGACCACAACAAATTCTCCGGGTTTCGTTACTTTCAAGCGACGAATCACCGCATCGTGGGGATGATCTAATGCGTCCGCAAGGCGGAGGACACCCGCCATGGACTTGGTGAATCGCTGCAAAGGACCCGGCAAACGACTCATTCGTTTCTGATCGGCACGCGGGAGCGCTCCCCGGTGGTAGCGCGCAATCAGTGCGACCATTTCCAGATCTTCCGGTTTCCAGCCGAAAGGGAGATCCAGCTTGCGGATGAGCCGCTCTGTAGTCTTGTGGTGGCCCGCGCCGCCCTCCGAGCGCCCTACGTCATGCATAGTGGCGGCGGCTTTCAACAGCTCGCGGGTGCGCCGGTCACTGTCACTCGCTTCAAGCACGCCCACGCGCACCAGGCCGTCATAGAGTTGTAGCGTAAGGCGGGCAATGCGCCTGCTGTGCTGAAAGTCGGGATCCAGGAAAGACGCCCATGTATGCAGTTTCTTGAGGATCACTTGGCCGGCCTTCTCCTCTTGTGGCAGAGCTGACCTCCAGAGCGACCAAAGCGAATCACGGCCCAGCATTTTTTCGCGGTACTTCTCGATTCGGCTATTACGCTCCGACTGTATTCGTTCATCCCACCGCTGGCGGTCTTCCGGCGCTTCGAGAAATCCAGTGCGCACGGCAGCGTCCCAAAGAACGTCCAGGTCGTGTATTTCACCCAGGAGGTCTTGAATCTCTTTGAGTCCGTCACCCAGCCGGATATGGAGTTGGGGAAGAAAGTTTTCGATCACGTATCGAAATTTCTTTACTCCAATCCGCAACCGATGCCACGCGGTCTTGCTGCGATTCCCGCTGGCCTTGGCATGCAATTTGCGAGCTTCGGCCCAGCGCTCCAGAGTAATAGACTGAAACGGCTCGCTTCCGGGCCGAATACGGCTGGTACGCCTGGGAAGAGACTTCGCCCATGCCTGCCATTGCTTTCGGTTGAATTTCTGAAGCGCCTGCTCCGCATGGATTTTTGAAGTCCGTTCCTGTCCTTGGCAATAATCCAGGAGCTTCTGCGTTATTGGGTCTTCGGCAGAACCAAGTTTGGCTATCCACTCCGTCATGACCTGGCAGTCGCGGAGGTCGCCAAGACTGGCAAAAAGTTCCTTACCGGCCTTCCGCATCTTCTTCCATGCTGGATCAGGGTCAATCGCCTGGAACCCTTCCGCGATGGAACGGCAACGCCGAAGCGCGACGCGAAGATCATGGACAGCATCGGCGTCAAAGCCGGTTGCAACCTTTTGGGCCTCTTTCAGGACCTCTTCCATCCAGTAGCCTAAACCGGATTTCTTTCCTGCCGCAGTTCGTGGTTTCGCGGATGTAGTTTTCAAGAGAAGATTCCTGAGATCTTTGAATCAATCGGGAAAATCGATCGGGCTTACACGCTACTGAAAAAGTCTTTCGCTACCCAAATTCTTACCTCAACGGCTGAAGCCGGAGGTATCTTTACGGCTTACGCCACGACTGAAGCTGTTCCCTTCAAATCAGCGAGCGAAAACAATATTTTCAGCAACCTGTTTAGCCGCTCGTCCGTTTCTAACTCCGGACGTGCGCAAGCTTACTGAACTATTCTTGGAATGATAACCGGGGCAGGAGGGTTTGAACGAACTTTGTACAGGGCTGACTATGCGCGGACTACTGAAACATGGTCGCGCGCCGCTGGCCTTGATATGCAAGGCGGTCGCCCGGTTTCTGCCTGGCCACCATGCGGGTCGCATGGTCGACGATCCGGGCTAAGTCGTTGGAATATTTGGGCAACCGGCGCTGAGACAAGCGTTCTTTGGCTTCATCGGGGCTGAACCAGGTTGGATTGCGGTCGGCCTCTTCCGGATCAGCGATGCTCTCCACTTCCAGCAAATAGGCGCCGATTCGAATTTCACAGCTTTGATACCCTTCGCCGAAAACGCGTTTCGTGTCCAGGTACGAATCGAAATGGCTGGCCTCTATTTTCCCGCTGGCCCCCGCTTCTTCCAATGCTTCCCGGGCGGCAGCTTCGCTGGCGGACAGCTTGGGATCAAGACGGCCTTTGGGGAAGGTCCATTTTCCGGAACTGGTGTTCACCAAAAGAAATTCGATGGAGGCCCTCCGAACTCGATAGCAGATTGCTGCCACCTGCGCGGGCTGATAGGAATGACGAGCGGGTTTCGCCACCAGTTTGATAACGTTGACCTCCCGATGGTCTCCGGAAAAAGCGCTAAAATTCACTGCACAATTTCCGTTGCATAGCTACCTTACTGCCACTCGCCATCAATCGCAAGAGATTGATTAACTATTTAATCAATTTTTAAAATAATATTAACCTTTTAGTCATAAAGATCGGCCCTAGCCCCTTTTCGTCTCTAATTCTGCCCAACGCGCATACAACTCATCCACCAACTTCTCCGCCTGTTCCATCTCCTGATGGGCATGCACAAGCTTGGGCGCATCGCTGGCGATGGCGGGATCCTCCGACGCAGCACGCGCCGCCCGCAGCGCCTGCTCGGCCTGGGCGATTCGATCTTCGAGGGTGGCGTACTCACGAGCTTCCATGTAAGAAAGCTTTTTCTTTGTCCCCGAATCCGGAGGGCGCGCAGGCTGGGTGAAATCCGGCCTGCCCGTGGATCTGGCCCACTGTTTGCGCTCAGTCTGCCACAATTCCCATTGTGAATAGTCGGCAAAACTTTCCGCCCGGCCAATCCCGTCAAGCCCAAGCACCACATTGGAAACCCGATCCAGCATGTAACGGTCATGGGTCACCAGAACCAAAGCGCCTCGATACTCAAGCAGGCTCTCTTCCAGAATCTCCAGGGTCGGGATGTCGAGGTCATTGGTTGGTTCATCGAGCAACAGGACATCTGCCGGCTGAAGCATCAACTGGGCGATCAGCACCCGCGCCCGCTCCCCACCAGAGAGCCGGCCAACCTGCTGGTTGAGTTGTTCACCGGTAAAGAGAAACCTTGCCGCCCATGAAGCTACGTGAATGACCCGCTCCTGGTAGATGACCGAATCACTGTCCGGCGCAAGGGCCCGCCGCAAGGTCACATCGGGATCAAGTACGCGGTTCTGGTCGAAGTACACTACGCGCAGAAAGTCGGCCTTGCGAACCTCCCCGGCAGTCGCCGGTATCTCGCCCCGCAACAGGCGCAGCAGGGTCGTCTTGCCGCTTCCATTGGGCCCTACCAGCCCTATCCGCTTGCCGGCGGTCAGGATAAAATCCAGGTTCTCAAAGAGCGTCCGGCCTCCCGCGGCACAGGCCACTTGCTCCAGTTCAATCAATCGCTTGGTCTTGCGGTCGGTGGCGGAGAAGTCGATCTTCGCGCTCGCAGTGCGCGTACGGGAGTTCAGGTCAGCCAGCTCCGAGATCAGCTGGTTGGCATTTGTGATTCTTGCTTTGGCCTTGGTGGTCCGGGCCTTGGCGCCCCGGCGGAGCCACTCAATTTCATTGCGGACGCGGTTTTCCAGCGACTCCTGATGCCTGGCCTGGGCATGAAGAAACTCTTCTTTCTGTTCCAGGAAACTGCTGTAGTTTCCGGAAACGGGCAACAATCCATCCGGATAGGCACGGTTCAGCTCCACCATTTCGCTGGCCACGTTCTCCAGAAAATAGCGGTCATGGCTGACCACCACGCAGGCAAACGACGCATTCTGCAGGAGCGTTTCCAGCCACTCGATTCCTTCAATGTCCAGATGGTTCGTAGGCTCGTCAAGCAGAAGGACATCGGGCTGCTGGACCAAAGCCTCGGCTATGGCCAGGCGCTTACGCCAGCCTCCAGACAAAGTGGCCGCCTCGGTTTCGAAGTTCTCAAACCCGGTACGGCCAAGGGTCTCAACCAGGCGGCCCTCTCTCTCCGACTCCGGAACTCCGCTACGCTCCAGCGCGCTTGCGATCGCCGCACGCACTGTGACACCCGGCGCAAATTGCGACTCCTGCATAACGTGGCTGAGCTTTGTATGTTTGCGGGTGGCGACCTCGCCGCTATCCGGCTCGACGCGTCCGGAGATAATGCCCAGAAGGGTGGACTTGCCCGAACCGTTCGGGCCAATCAGTCCAATTCGGGCGCCTTCCGAGACAACGAAGGAGATGTTTTGGAATAGAGGCGAGGCCCCGTAAGCCTTCGAAAGCCCCTGGGCATTGATCAGCGGCGGCAATGGCTCAAGGTTCCTTTAGTTCGTGATGCCGTCAATTCAGAGAACATTAATCTCGTTTCGATGCGGACGGCATTCACGCCATGAAAATTTGGTAATTTCGTAATTTAGTAATTTGTAATTTATGCGTAAACCGTCTGATATTCCTCGTAGGAGCCCTTGAAGTCGTCAATCTTGTGGTCGTCAAAATGCCAGATCCTGGTGGCCACTTCATCAATCAGGTCATGGTCGTGGGTCACCAGAAAGACTGTGCCCTGATACCGTTGCAGGGCAATGTTCAGGGCGTTGATCGATTCCAGATCAAGATGGTTCGTGGGCTCATCCAGCACCAGCACGTTGGGCTTTTGCAGCATGAGCTTGCAGAACAGGACTCGCGCCGCCTCGCCGCCGGAGAGAACATCGGTGCGCTTAAGGGCCTCGTCGCGGGCAAAGAGCATCTGCCCCAGCAGTCCACGGATTTCTTCATTGGATACCGATGGATCCCACTGAAAGATCCAGTCAAAGATGCTCATGCCTTTTTCAATCAGGCTTCGGTGGTCCTGGGGGAAATACCCAATCGCGGCTTCATGGCCCCAAACCACTTTTCCATCATCTATATAGGGGCCGTCGTAGCCACTGGTCTTACGCAACTCGTCCTGCGAAGCTGTTGCGCAATTCGCCAGCAGAGCGTTGAGCATGGTGGTCTTGCCCGCACCGTTCCGTCCCATCAATGCGATTTTTTCGCCACGGACTACGCTGGCGGTGAAGCCCTGAATGACCTTATTGTCACCATAAGACTTGGAAATTCCATGCATCTCCAGGATGTGTTTTCCCGAAGGCCGTTTCATCTCGAATTTGATATAGGGGCGTGCAATGTTCGATCTTGCCAGATCGGTAAGTTGCAGCCGCTCAACTTCTTTGCGGCGTGACTGCACCTGGCTGGAACGGGTACCTGCGGAAAAACGCGCAATGAACTCATTGAGCTGGGCAATTTTCTTTTCCCGTTGCGCGTTCTGCGATTCAATCTGGGAGCGGATCTGCGTCTTGGCCATCACCATGTCGTCATAGCCGCCGGTGTAGGTGATGATGGTTTCGTAGTCGATGTCGGCAATGTGGGTGCAAATGCTGTTGAGGAAGTGGCGGTCGTGGGAGATCACAATCAGCACGCCGTCATAGCGGTTCAGGAAATCCTGCAGCCAGTGGATGGAATCAAGGTCAAGGTGGTTGGTCGGCTCGTCGAGCAGCAACGCTTGCGGATGCCCGAACAATGCCTGGGCCAGGAGCACGCGGACCTTCTGGCCGCCCTGCAACTGGCTCATGGAGCGCTCATGCAGTTCGTCCGGAATATCCAGGCCCTGCAGCAGGATGGCGGCATCGCTTTCGGCTGTGTAGCCGTCCTCTTCGCCCACAATGCCTTCGAGCTCTCCAAGCCTCATGCCGTCTTCATTGGTCATCTCGGGCTTTTCGTAGATCTTGTCGCGCTCTTCCATGGCCGCCCACAGGCGCTTATTGCCCATGACTACCGTGTCAATCACGCGATAAGCGTCAAAGGCAAACTGATCCTGGCTCAAAACGCTGAGCTTCCTGGGACGGACAACCGATCCCTTTTGCGGCTCCAGTTCTGCAGCCAGCAGCTGCATGAACGTTGACTTGCCAGCGCCATTAGGACCAGTGAGGCCATAGCGCTTCCCCGGCGTAAACGCCGTTGAGACATCTTCAAACAGTATTTTCGCGCCGTAGCGCATGGACACGTTACTTACAGAAATCATCAGTTTTTTACAGGAACTGCGGCGGAAATTCCGACAAGGCGGGAACGCAGCTTACATAAGTAGAATATCACGTCCGGGTCTGTTTTCAGTACGCGGGAAGACCGGGAATGTCTCGGATCATCAACCACAGCGTGGCCGAGCGACAACCAAAGAACTTTTCACCGCAGAGGGCGCAAAGGACGCAGAGGGAACCAATACGTGAAATACGGCACCAAGGAACAAAAACCAACCACAAAATAACACGAAGCGGAAAGACCGATCAGTGTTCATCAGCGCAAATCAGCGGCAAAAAATTGGTTTTTTCAAAGCGAGACTGATGCTTCTGTCTATTCCTTGAGGACGTCCTGGGGATTGACCCGCAGGAGGCGTTGCGCGGGGATGAGGCTGGCGATGGATGCCAGCACAATAATAAGGACGGCGCTGAAAAAATAAATCGGAAAATCCAGAGAGCTCACTCCAAACAGATATCTCGAGAGCACCTTGGTACAGCAAACGACAATGGCCGAACCAAGCACAACTCCACCCAGCGTACTAAGCAAGCCCAGCTTTGTAACCAGAATAATTGCGCTTCTGACGCTGGCTCCCAGGGCCATACGAATGGCGATCTCACGTCTCATGCGCACGACCGAGTTCGAGACCACTCCGTAAATGCCGACCAATCCCAGCAGGATACCGATTGCAGCAAAGCTGCCCCACAACAACACCGAAACTTTCCGGCTGCTTAATAAAACGGCAAAAAGGTCTTCCATGGTCTGGATATTGTCGAGCGGAATATCTTTATCCAGCCCGGAGATCACATTCTCTACCGCAGTCTTAGTGCTGATCTGGTCCGTCTGAAAATCAATCACAAACGACATGGTTGGCGTGGGCTGCTGAAACAAAGGAACGTAGACCTGAAATCTCGGAACTTCCTGCTCAGGGCCATAATGTTTCATTTGACGCACAACACCCACAACTTCGCGCCACGGCGGGCCCTTGTCCCCTTCATCGGCCAGGCGTATGCGTTTGCCCAGGGCGCTCTGCCCGGGCCACATCCGGGCCGCAAGGACGTCGTCCACAATGGCCACCGGTGGCGAGTTCCCACGGTCTGACTCGGTGAAATCTCTGCCATAAAGGATTGGGCATCGCAAAGCCTCGAAGTAACCGGGCAGCACAGAAGGACTGTCAACATAGGGGTGCTTGGCGCCGGGGTTGGCCCGGTCCGCTTCCACTTCAAGATTAATGAAGTGATAGTTGCCGGTCAGCGGCAATGTGGAGACTGCGCTTGCCGATCGTACGCCCGGTAGAATCCTGATATTTTGGAGCGCAAGATCGTAAAAACCGGATATCTTGTCCGCTCCGCTATACCGGGAAGAAGGCAGCGAGACCTGAAAAGAGAGCACCCGGTCCGGATTGAACCCCAGGTCCACTTTTTCAACCTCATACAGGCTCTTAATCAGCAATCCGGAAACAAGAGACATCGCCACCGCCAGCGAAACCTCAAAGACAATCAAAACGCTCTGGCCAATAAATCGGTAGCGCGACAGCGTGGGCCAACTCCAGTCTCCTTTGAGTTCACTATTGATATGGAGATTGGCGGTGTAGAGCAAGGGCAGAAGGCATGAAAAAAGGCTCACGGCCAGAGTGGTCCCAAGCGTGAACAAGACCACCCAGCCATCCATGGTGGTCTCCTGGAACCGCCCGATAGCGTATGGAAAGCGGCTCACCATGAACACGACTCCCGCCTTGGCCACTGCCAGACCAATCACGCCGCTGATGCCCGCAAAGATAAGGCCCTGGATAAAGAACTGTCGCAACAGCACGGCCCGGCCTGCCCCCAGTGCCATCCGGAGGCTTAATTCCTTTCGCCGCTCCACGGCGCTGGCTACAAATACGGTCACAACATTGACACCGGCCAGAAGCAGAATGAGGCAGGAGGCGGTCAGAATATGCTTGAGACTCTTTCCACCGAACTCCCGCAACATTCTGGCCACTCCAATAACCTCGGCCCGTATGTCTTTTTCGCTTTGTGGATATTCTGCCGCCAGCCGCTGAGAGATGGTTTCCATCTCTGCTTGCGCCTGCTCCTGGGTCACCGAGGGATAGAGTCTTGCAATCACCGCATCGTACCGGTTATTGCGATTCATCATTCCTTCATCCAAGAATAACTGCGTAGGGACCCAGAGATCGAATGCGAGGATGTAGAACTGGTTCGCGGGCGCCACTCCAATCACGGTATATGGCTGATCGTTCAGCACCATGGGCTTTCCCAGAATCGCGGGATCTGATCCAAATCTCCGCTCCCATAGCCCGTGGCTGATGATGACCGTGCGGGCTGCTCCAGGCCGGTCGTCGTCTTCGGTAAAGTCCCGTCCCATGGCCGGGGACAGCCCCAATACTTTGAAAAAAGATGCCGTAGTGCGGATACCTTTCAGATGCTCTGGAGTCCTATACCCGGTCAGGTTGACGTTCATGAGCCTGAGGGTAGCCATGTGCTGGAAAGAACGGCTTTGCTTTTTCCAGTCCAAATACTCCGGATAGGAGACCGGCATATTGGGAAATTGTTGAGACTTGGTCATGATCATGGTGAAGCGGTCGGGGTCCGGAATAGGCAGGGGACGAATAACCACAGCATTCACCACGGTAAATACGGCGCTGTTGATACCAATACCCACCACCAGGGCGGTGATGACTAACAAGGTCATCCCAGGCCGCTTGCGCATCAGCCTTAAGCTGAATCGTATATCCTGGCCTAGCGAATTCATTCTTACGGTCCCAACAGCACCTGACACTGCGCTGCACTTCAACTTGCCTGATCCGATCGCGTGGCGCTTTCAACTGGCCCAAACCAACCGCCGCGCTAAAGATGTTCTTAGGATCTTTCGCGATGAGACATGCCGGTAGCAGCAACCAAGGACGTTCCCACAACGCAGGTTCTTCCTCATTCGGGAAACTGCCCTCTGCAAGGGCCAATATTATTGAGTGGTAGACCGCCGTTGTCAACAGAAGATCCGGCATTTTTGCAGTTACTTTGGACTCTGGAACAACAACCCAAGCAACACCTACCACGAGGCACAGTTGCAGCCAGCCACAACCAAACCAACACCAAAAGCAACCACACATTCGCTTGCGCTCAGTGCATGCTCCGGTCACGAAGGAAAGCAAAATCAAATCTCCACCGCAGAGTTCGCAGAGGGCGCAGGTGAAACTCTGTGGACCAAAAGCGCTGCAAAAAATTTGCGAGAAAAAGCGCAATTTCGAAGCACATTGTAGAGGGAAGCCAAAGGGTACGAAGGAAAAGCAAAGAAAATCTTCGCGGGAAAACAAGATTCTCACGATCAGTAATACAGTGCAGCTAGCCACAACCAAAACCCAAAACCTTTGAAACACAGAGGATAAGGAGGAAGCGGAGGAAAAGAAGGAGGTACCCCAAAATCATTAACCACACATTCGCTAAGGCTCAGTGCAGGCTCCGGCCACAAAGGGAACACAAAGGCAAAAGAAAATCTTCGTAAGAAAAGCAAGGCTTTCACGATTGGTAATACGGGGACACGGAGAAGATCAAGAACCAATTTCAGCGCCCTTCGCTGCGCTCAAGAGCAGGCTCTGACGCGGAGGCGCAGAGAAGATCAAGAACCGGTCTCAGTTTTCTCCGTGTTTTCTCCGTGTCTGCGCGTGTCCGTGGTGGGTTTTGCTTTTTTGTTAGAGAGAACAGATCGAAGCAGACACCAACTCGTGATAGCGTTATCCGGACCTTTCGAGCAACGGAAATGAGGAATTGACATCATGGAGTTCGAGGCTTACATCCAGAAAGATGGACTGGCATTGGGCGAGTTAGTGCGTCGTGGCGAGGTGA
>DATMMY010000286.1:0-3639 GCA_035569515.1 Candidatus Solibacter sp.
GTGTTGCTGTCCGGCTGCCGATTGATGTTGAGGAGCACGGCAGGCTTGCCTTCGGCCCTGACCATCGTGTAAATCGGCTTGACCGACTGCTGCACCTGGGCCACGTCGCGTATCCGTATAGGAATGCCCGCGGGCGTATTCTTGATGACCGTTTGCTCCAGGTCCGCTGAACTCCTCGCCTGTCCGTTGACCAATCCCAGAACCAGTTGGTGGTTTCGGTCAAACAGACCCGGTGAATCGATCAGATTGGCCTGTTTCACCGCGTTCAGGATGTCCGTTACCGTAACCGACGCTTCCAGCAGCTTGGCCGGATCGGGAATAATGTGAAACTCAGGCTCTTGGCCTCCCTGGACGATTACCGTGGCCACGCCGTTCATGCGGTTCAATCGAGGAGCGATGTTATAGGTGGCCATTTCCCAGAGCTGGGTCTGCGGCACCGTATCAGAAGTTAAGCTGTATCCGAGAATGGGAAAGGACGCAAAGGTCAGCCGTCGACTCTCGATCTTGGTACCCAGCGGAAGCTCGGTTTGTATCTTGGAAAGCGCCGCATCCACAAGCTGGAGCGTCTGGAACATGTCCACTTGCCAGTTGAAAAATAAATCAACTTCCGCCGAACCCCGGCTGGTGATGGAGCGTACTACTTCTAAGCCCGGCACGTTGTTGACCGCTTGCTCAACTGGACGCGTAATGGTCACCATCATCTGATCAATGGGCATCACACCGTTGTCCAGGCCGATCACGATCCGTGGAAAGTCCGTGGAGGGAAAGACCGCGACCGGAATAGTGAACGCCTGATATGCCCCCACCAATGCGATCACGACGATCAGAAAAATCACCGACTTCGAGTTCTGCTCGAACCACTGCCGGCGTTTGGGAGCAACTGCGACTTCAGCGCCGTTCTTGATGTTCAGTTCTTGTGCCATGCGTCCTTAAGAGGATGGTTATTGATGCGGCCTGATTCTCGATGCCATTGCGGAACAAAACGAATGGGGCTGGTCTTGATGTTCGATCCCCCGATCACCAGATCACCCGATCTTTACTCACTGCTTGTTTTCACCTTTATCTTTTTCCCCGGCCTCCGGCGCGGCTTCGGGCTTCTCAATTTTTACTTTGGTCTTGTCCGGCAGACCGTAGGCCCCTTGAGTGACCACCTGTTCCCCGGCTTTGAGCCCCGAGACAATCTGGACATCCTCGGAGTTCTGTATCCCGGTCTTCACGTCGCGGCTCTGGGCCGTTCCATCAGAGCCGATCACCATCACCTGCGCCTGGCCCCCGGTGGCGTTCAGCAAGGCGGAAGCCGGCACGATTAATGCGTCATGCACCGTCTGTGCGGTGATTGAGACTCGGCCCGTAGTTCCCGGACGAAGTTGCTGCTTGGCATTGGCAATCTGCACCCAGATCTCAACGGTTGTGCTGTTCGGATCAAGCGCCGGGCTTACAAGAGTCACGGTTCCCGGCAACTTATCTAACCCCGGAACCTCAATGGTGGCTTTGTCCCCTTTGTGCAGAAGCGTGGCGTCCGACTGCGGGATGTGGGCTTTGGCGATCACCGTTGAGATGTCCATCACCGTCATCACCGGGACAGAGGCTGAAGCCATTTCTCCCGGATACAAAGGACGGTCTGTAACAACTCCGTTGATAGGACTGCGGATCTCGGAATAACTAAGCAGGGCCTGTGAACCCAGATATTTGCCTTTGGCCGAAGTGAGCTGTCCGCCGGCTGCCTTCAATGCCTGCTGCTTCCCAATGGCATTGAGCGCATCCAGATGTCTCTTGGCAATGTCGTATTGGGTCCTTGCCTGGGTCAGCGCCACACCGGCGGTATCCAGTTCCTTGCGCGGCAGCGCGCCTTGTTGAAAGAGGGTCTCGCGGCTGGAGTAGAGCTTCTGTGCGGCATCCAGCGCCTTCTGGGTATTCTCGACGTCCGCTTCAGCTTTTCGCGTGTCCTCGGGCAGGGTGGCCCCTATATTGGTGGTATAGGCGGCCTGCGCCTGTTCGTAGGCGCCTTTGTTATCCAGTTCGGCTGCGGCCAGATCGCGGTTCTCAAGCTCTGCCAGAACTTGACCTTGCTGGACCTTTTGGCCGCGCACCACAAAGAATTTGCGTATCGGCGCGCTGATTTTGGGAGTGATGGCGGCCTGGGCCAAGGGAAAAATGACGGCCTCCGTGCTGATCACCCGCGAAATATCTTCCTGCTTCGCCGTTTCTGCCTGGACTGAGACCAGGACTTGAGCATCCTTCTCTCCGCCCTTGCAGCCGATGAACAGAAAAACCATCGCCACGCCCAGAATGGTCCCGCGATAGATGGTGCGCACAGAGTTGCGTTTGAGGAGGGTCATAAACATTACATTGTACCCGTAAGTGTTTGCAGTCCTGCTAAAGCCGCGCGGTAGCGGACAACGCCATCGCTATAGGTATTTCTGCTCAGGTTCAGAGTGTTTTGCGCGTCCACCACCTCCAGAACGGTGGCCTCGCCCGCCTGATAGCGCAGGGTCGTGAGCTTCAGGCTCTCCGCGGCCAGGTCAGCGGAACTCTTCAGGAGGTCAAGCTCGGAGAGCGAAGTCTGGGCCTCAGCGAACGAATTGCGTATGGCTGCCAGAAGCTTGCGCTGGGCCAGGGACAGCTCGCGCTCCGACTGCTTGCGCCTTAAGTCCGCCTGCACCACTTTGGCGTGCGTGGCTCCCCAGTTCCATATGGGGATGCTCAGCGTGGCCGAGGCCTGGTACCCAAGGTTTCTCAGGCGGTTCGTTTTCACCGCGAAATGGGTAGCATCGATGCCGTACAGATAATCCAGCGTGAGATTGGGGAAATATGCGGCTCGCGCCGAAGAGACCCCATACTCCGCCGCCTGCAGAAGGGCCGTTGAAACCCGCAGATCAGGGTTCTTAGCTTCTGCCATCTTCACAAATTCCTCAAAGCTGGGGAGTGGTGGAGCCAGATCCAGATCGTCTACCACAGTAAAATTTTCGTTGAAATTCGGGAACAGCAGCACCGCCAGATCCAGCCGGCTTTTGTCCATGGCCAACTGGGCTTCGCGCAGGTCCCGTTGGCCTGACTGATACTGGATCTGGGCCTTGATCACGTCTGAGTGAGCGACCTCCCCGCCGCTCTCCAATTGCCGGCTGATCTTGAGAAATCGCTCCGATTCGGCTGCCGCTGCCTGATTGGTTGCATACTTGCGCTGGGCCGTGAGCAGGCCGTAATACGACTGCACCACGGTAACCACCAGGCCTCGGGCGGCAATTTCCGCCTTGGCCCGTGCCGCAGCCTCCAGCGCACGGGAGCGCGCGTAATCGGCAACTCCACTGTACGCAAGCACCTCGTGTACATCCCCTTGACTTATATATTCATGCACCGCATTGTTGGCGATAAACCGTACGATTGGCGTTCCATTACCCTGGCTGTAAAGGTACTGAGTGCCGTAGCTGACAGTTGGCAGCAGTGCCGCTCTCGCCTGTACCTTATCCTGATGAACGAAACCTTGCTCCGTGAGCGCTGCCTGGAAATCAACACTGTTCTTCCGGGCCAGCGCCAGTGCATCCTGCAACGTAATGGTCTGAGGCGCTTGCGTTGAGGGTGCAGCAGCGGGCGGAGCAGAAGATGGGGCAGCCCCTTGCGCGTGGGCGCCAGTTCCCATCA
>DATMMY010000287.1:0-5805 GCA_035569515.1 Candidatus Solibacter sp.
TATGTATGGTATCGTCCAACCATACGTTGTTCTGCCTGGGTTAAAAGGAAGATGGGAAAAAGCTGAAAAAATATCTCACCACTGATGTTTTTGCAGGTTGTTGGGCCGGAATGGCAAGAATAATTTAAGACTGAATCCCGAGCGCGCGATGCTTTGGCGGATTTTTGGCCCCTTGCTGGCAGGGTTGATGAGATGACTTGTAGCAAGCTGAATTCTGTCTCTTTTTAATTCGGGAGCCGGTCGTGAATACAGGAACGGAACGGGTGCAACTGGAGCATAGGCGCGGTACCGAGACCATTCTTCTGGTCGAAGACGAAGACTCGTTGCGTATCGTGATCTGCGATTTTCTTTCCCAACTTGGATACACGCTTCTCTCTGCCGGCAGCGGCGAAGAGGCCCTCAATTTGGGACAATCCTATTCCGGCAATATTGATTTGCTGTTGACGGACGTATTCATGCCGGGTATTTCTGGCCCGGAGCTCGCCGAAAAACTGCTGGGGGCAAGGCCGGGCATCAAAGTCATGTATGTCTCCGGGTACGCGGACACGGACTGCACTCTGGAGCCCCAGGGAGTGCAAGGCAACGTGCTTTTGCAGAAACCCTTCACCATCAAGACACTCACTGTCAAATTGCGGGAAGTGCTGGGCGAAGACAAAGAAGTCAACGACAACCACAGCGCCTGAGCTTGTATCGCAGTTCCCCGAATAGAGCGAATCGTTTATCAATCGGCCGCTTCAACTGCCGGCTCCACCGCCGCCGGGCAATTCACCCCCAAATGTTGCAGCACTGTTGAAGTCCAATTAATGTGAACCTGTAACTCGAGTCTCCCGCGAAGACTTTAACGCTCGTGGTCATTCTTTCATTGCGCTTTGCCGGAGTGTCCGCAAGAGTTGTCCGAATCAGTTAATGGGCCGAAGGCTGACTGCTCTTCAGGTCGTCATGAGAAAAGAGGAGGGCGTCATAAACAGAGCTGAGGGCGTCAGAAATAACGCACAGGGCGTCATAGCCGGACTTCAGGGCGTCAGAAATCGGCCTCAAGGCGTCAGGAAAGCCGATAACTCCAATGTTTTCAACAAACCTGTTCAAAATGTGCTGGCTTGAATTGCAGGAATGAAAATGTAGCGGCTTGTAGCGGGCTGTAGCGGCAAAATCAGTGGCTTTTTCTGGAGCTGATTTACCGGCGTAAGCAACTGTATCCAAATAACTTCTCTGGAAAATGAGGGGAAAATGTAGCGGCGTAGCGGGTGTAGCGGCAATCTTTGCAAGCCCTGTGCATTTTTCCAATGTCTTCCTGCGGCTGCACGATCTCTTAAAATGCCATAACTCCCACATTATTTTCCCAAATTCAACGGCATTCATTTTTGTTGCCGTATGCTGCTTGACAAAAACTACATATGTAGTAGCATGACATACGAACATAGTAGTTATACCCATATGACCTTACCGAAACTCACAAAACTGGAACTGCAGATCATGGAGGCGCTGTGGACACGTGGCAAGGCCTCCATCCGCGAGATCCAGGAAACTTTCCCCGAGAAAGACAGACCGGCCTACACGACCATCCAGACAACGGTCTATCGCATGGAAGGGAAAAAGGCCGTGCGCCGCGTCAAGAAGGTCGGCAACTTCCACATTTTCGAGGCCGCGGTCTCCCGCAATGCCGCACAGCGGAGGTTGATTGATGACCTGCTGGCGCTGTTCGGCGGGCGCACCCAACCCGTAATGGCACACCTGATTGAATCCGGCAAACTCACGCTTCAGGACGTAAAGGAAGCTGAGAAAACTCTCCGGAGGCTCGAGAGAAAGGACAAATCGGAATGGTCCTGAAATATTTGTCTGAGCCGTGGGCAGCAATTGCGACAGCGCTGGGCAATCACTTATGGCAGTCGACGCTATTCGCCATTATCGCCGGGGTATTGACGTTGATTTTGCGAAAAGACCGTGCAAGGGTCCGCCATTGGCTGTGGCTGGCTGCCTCAATGAAATTCCTGATCCCCTTTTCTCTGCTCGCTGCCGTTGGTAGCCGCCTCGCATCGTTACGCGATTCCGCAGGTACGAACGGTGGGTTCTACATTGCGATGGAGGAGATTGGCCAGCCCTTTTCGCAGCCAACGTCGTCTTTGATTTATCGGGACAATACCCACGCAGTTTCCCAAGGCTTGATCCACCCGCTTCCGGCCCTTCTTGCGGCAGCGTGGCTGTGCGGATTGGCCGTGGTTTTTTTCGTATGGTACGCGCGTTGGCGGAGGATTTCCGCAGCCCTGCAGGAGGCAGCGCCATTACGGGAAGGACGCGAAGTGGAAGCGCTGCGCCGGATGGAGCGAACGGGAGGGACGCGGAAACGAATCGAGATGTTATTGTCACGCGCTTCTCTGGAACCGGGGATTTTCGGTATCGCCCGGCCCGTTCTGCTATGGCCGGAAGGAATCTCCGAACGCCTTGGAGATGCGCACCTGGATGCCATTCTCGCGCACGAAGTATGTCATGTGCGCCACCGCGACAACCTGACTGCAGCCATGCACATGGTGGTGGAAGCCATCTTCTGGTTCCACCCGTTGGTCTGGTGGCTGGGAGCGCGGTTGATGGAGGAGCGCGAACGGGCTTGCGACGAAGAAGTGCTGGCAATGGGCAGCGAACGGCAGGTCTATGCCGAAAGTATTTTGAGGATTTGCGAATTCTGCGTGGGGTCCCCGTTGGCTTGCGTGTCCGGAGTTACGGGCGCCGATCTCAAGAAAAGGATTGTTCATATCATGACTAGAAATGTTGTGCGCAAACTGGATTTCAGCAGAAAGTTATTGCTCTGCGCGGCCGGAGTGATGGCCGTCGCCTTGCCGGTCGTGTTTGGTCTGGTAAAACCAATACAAGGCCGGGCTGAGCCGCCGGCCCAAAATACAACCGTTCTTACGCTTGGATACGAGTCCGTTTCGATCAAACCAGCCCACAATACCGGTGGAATTGTCCGCAGCAGGATGATGATGCTGCCCGACGGTTTCACTGCGACGAACGTCACTCTCCATGACGTGATTCGAGTGGCCTACGGAGTCAAAGACAATCAGATCTCAGGAGGGCCGGACTGGCTCAACTCCGAAATATATGATGTTGCGACAAAAATCGACAAGTCGGTAGCGGATGAGCTGCGCAAGCTCAGCGAAGATCGGCGCGGGCTTGAGAACCAACGGCTGCTTCAGGCACTTTTGGCGGATCGCTTCAGACTAGCACTCCACCGTGAAACCAAAGAACTTCCCGCGTATACACTGGTCATTGCGCAGAATGGTCCCAAACTTCAAGAGGCAAAATCTGGTGACACGTACCCCAACGGAGTCAAAGGCCTCGACGGTCTTCCTTTAGGACCACATACGATGAACATGGGAGAAGGCGTGCTGACTGGCCAAGGGGTTCCGGTTGCGACCCTGGTAGGCTCATTGTCACGGCAACTGGGAGGCCGCCTGGTTGTGGATAAGACCGGGCTCTCGGGCAAGTATGATTTCGCCCTTCAGTGGACGCCAAAAGAAGGTGGCCAGCCAGGGACTGACAGTGCAGCTTCAACCCAATCTTCCGGGCCTTCGATCTTCGCGGCAATGGAGGAGCAGCTTGGCCTGAAGTTGGAACCGCAAACAGTCGCTACGGAGATACTCGCCATCGATCATGTAGAAAGGCCTTCGGAGTCGCTGGCCCAAAACACCGCTGCGATTTCGCCCAGGTTCGAGACCGCTTCGATTAAGCCCAACACAACTGGCGAGGCCATGCCACCATTTAAGATCGTTGGCAAACCTGTGCTCGGATTCAAGTTGTTGCCCGAGTTTCTGGCAACCAACGCCACACTGCATCAGCTCACTCGACTGATCTACAGTGTCCAGGACGATCAGGTCGTAGGAGGGCCGAGCTGGTTCAACTCTGAACATTACGACGTTGAGGTAAAGATGGACCAATCCGCAATGGATGCTATGCAAAAGCTGAGCCGGGATCAGCAGATCCTTGAGCAGAAACGCATGCTTCAGGGGCTTTTGGCGGACCGCTTCAAGCTGTCGTTCCACCGCGAAACCAGAGAGCTTCCAGTCTATGTGCTGGTCATCGCGGCGAACGGTCGCAAATTTCAGGAAGCAAAATCTGGCGACACTTACCCCAACGGAGCCAAGCGGAGTGACGGCCAACCCATAGGACCCGGCGCGTGGGGTTTGGCAAAGGGCCAGCTAATAGGACAAGGAGTTCCCATCGCTTCCCTGGTGCCGATGTTGTCGAACAAATTACATGGCCGCATCGTTGTTGATGAGACGAGACTCACGGGCAATTATGATCTCTCGCTGCCGGATATACCTTCAACCGAATCGTCCGGGCCTTCGATCTTCACCGCGATCCAGGAGCAGCTTGGGCTGAAGTTGGAACCGCAAACCGTCCCCATGGAGGTCCTGGTCATCGATCATGCCGAGAAGCCTCTGGAAAAATAGTGCGTCCACGACCGAACGGACCAAGGGCTCGGCCCAGTGCCTGGCCCTTGATTTCCCGTTGCGATTTGGAATTCCTAAGAACGGTATCCTGTCATCGCCTGGATAGCGGCGGGGCCGGCGGTCTTTTCCGCACGTCCTTGAACCATCCCTTCAGCCGGTGCGGAGATACTCCCAGCCAAAATCCCAGTCGCAAGGCGAAGATGAGCAGCGCTGTTCGAACCACCCCGTATTCGATATAGCGGCGGCCAGAGATGGTTAGCGGGTTTTTGATCACCACAAACCTTCCCACTTTTTTTATCCGGCGCACCAGCTCAACATCTTCAAACAATGGCCAGTCCGGGGCGCTACCAATTTGAAAGAAAATATTCCGACGCACAAATATGCCCTGATCGCCAGTGGCTGTGCGGGTCACAGAGGTACGGACATTGATTCCTCTTTCTACGAGTCGCAGAGTACTGGGGGCGCTTTCCGCAAACCGAATGTGAAACGCCCCTCCGGCGATTTGCGGCTGGGAAACGGCAGATTGCAGCGCCAGCCATGCTGCACGCTCCATCTGGCAATCGGCGTGGAGGAAAAGCAGAAAGTCTCCGGTAGCCCGCGCTGCCCCGGCATTGAGCTGCGGCCCCTTCCCCCGAGGAGAATCAACCAGCACGATGCATTGCTGTGCAAGATCTGGCTGGCCCAACACCCATTCGCGCATGCCATCCGTGCTACCGCCATCCGCAACAATGATTTCAGCAACGTCTTCCGCAACGCTGTCAATTTGTTGCAGGCTGGCAATCAGGCGGGGAAGGTTCTCAACCTCATTGAGCGCTGGAATGACCACCGAGACCGTCATGCGGAAGTCTTTGCCGGATACCAGTTGCGCAGCAGCGCGAGCGTATTGGAAGCGGAAGAAAGATCGCTTTCCATTTTCGGCAAGACCTGGTGAAGGTCCTCAGGAGTATCAATATCAAACCAGTTATCAGCCGATGCGGTCTTCCATCCTCTGTCATGGAGCCTCATGACCGTCTCCCCGTACGTCTGAGGATGGCTCCACTGGATCTGGCTGAGGATTCCCTCTGGGCAGTCTTTCACCCCCAATAGATAAAAACCTCCATCCCGTGTACCTCCAAAGACCGCATCCGCGTCTAGGAGTTTCTCGCGAGCATGGGCGAGATAATTTGGATTAAGTCCGGGGCTGTCTGCGCCCAGGGCAAATACCATCTCAAACTGCTGTAGTCCTCGGCGAAATATTTTTTCCATGCGCATTCCCAGATCGCCTTCGCCTTGCAGCCACACCTCATCGGGGAAAAAATAGTCGCGCTCAAAATGTTCGGTAGCGGCAATCCTGCACTTGGCCCAGGCGCACTTTCTCGCC
>DATMMY010000288.1:0-4886 GCA_035569515.1 Candidatus Solibacter sp.
TGAGTTCCCATTGCGCCCGGAGAGGTGGAAAGCGCACATGGGTTCGCGCCTAAGCTGCTTCTCTGTCCCGGAGAGGTGGTTGAATTAGTTCCAGTCTGACCTGGGGATGTGGTCGAATTAACCCCGGATTGCCCAGGAGAGGTTACTGACGGGTTACTCGCTTGTCGTGGGGAGGTTGTTGAAGGTGTTCCGGTCTGCGATGGTGTGGGATTGCTTGGTGCGATCACAGTGCCCGGATTTCCGGTGGCAGGCGCGGTTCTCGGTGCACTGGTTGTCTGTGCAGCAGCAGCTCCCATCGCCAGGAATAACAGGGATGTTGAGAGAAAATATCTTTGCATTCAGGGTCTCCTCAAAAAAAAATTCCAAATGGGCAAGTGCTCTCATTTGTTGGCTTACAGCGTGGGATGCGTCGATGAGGGAATGAGATACCTTCGAATGGCCGTCTCAGACTGAGCAGAATCTTATGACAGATCTTGAAGCCTTAAGGAAACCTTAATGCTGTTCGTGGCAATTTTGTATTTCGTGCGCCGCTATTTACAATGACGCAGAGCTCCCACTGGAACCTGCAGTAGCTTCTTCGCTTTAGCTGATGTACTGGGTAACCAGGACTGAAATTCTTTTTATGACAAGGATGCTAAATTTGGTTTCGCCTATTCGTGTGCAGCAGAGTTGGTGGTTGTCCCTTGCTCTTTGTTCTCTTCTTTTTTCCGGTATCGTAAGTGCTCAACAATCGCAGCCGTCCGGAGACTCGCAGCAATACCCGCAGCAATCAGGCCAGCAGCCGCCACTTCAGCAACAGCAGGAGCTACCTGATTCGGGGCCGCTCTCGGCTGACGAGATCATCCAAATCCTGCAGGACAATCCCGACCTGCTGGCCGAAGCCAAGGCGGAGATTGTCAGCAAGGCTGAGGAGCGCGGCTACACCATCACTCAGGCGGAGATTACCGACGACCGGCTCTTCTCTCAGATCCGTTCGGATGACCGTGTGCGTCTGGTAATCAGTGATGAGTTGAGGAAACGGGGATTCGGGACGGCAGCGCCGCAAGAGCAGCAACCGATGCGCCAGCCTCCCGCCGGTCAGAGACAGGCAACTCCGCAGCAATATCCAAATCGCAATCTTCCTCAGAACGGTGTTCCTGCAGGCGAAAAAGAGCCGGGTGCTCCCAATGGCCAAAACAAAATAAGAGATAAGGAAAAGGATTCAGCGCAAAAGAATTATCCTTACCACAATCTTCCGGTACTTAAGGACCTCTACACGCAAACGGTGACCGATCCGGCAAAGCTGGAGAGATTTGGAGCGGCCTTATTTCGTAACAGCAGCACTACTTCCGATAAAGTTGCAGCTCTGGATGTTCCTGTAGGGTCGGACTACGTGGTTGGTCCCGGCGACCAGTTGGTGATTGAATACTGGGGCAGCGCATCCCAAAGGCTGCAAGTGAATGTGGACCGCGAAGGTCGGATTGTCCTGCCGGAGGCAGGATCCATCCTGGTGGCCGGACGCACCCTGGGCGAGGCCCATCAGTTGATCCAGAGCATGTTGGCCCGCCAGTTCAAGAATGTTTCTGTGGATGTTACTCTGGGCCGCCTGAGGACGGTGCGCGTCTACGTTGTCGGGGACGTGAAGAACCCCGGGGCGTATGACATCAGCGCTCTTTCTACCGCTCTCAGCGCATTGCTGGCGGCTGGTGGACCTACGGATGCCGGCTCCTTGCGCATCGTGAAGCACTTCCGAGGCCAGAAGCTGGTGGAACAGATTGATCTTTATGAGCTCATGCTCAAGGGCGTGACCTCAGCGGTAGGCCGGATTGAATCCGGTGACAGTATTCTGGTACCTCCTGTTGGAGAGCAAGTTACCGTGGCGGGCATGGTGCGCCGCCCGGCCATTTATGAGCTCTTTCACGAGGAGACGCTGAACCAGGCCCTGGATTTGGCCGGTGGGGTACTGGTAACGGGAGAAACCAGCAAGATCAAGGTTGAGCGAATCCAGGCCCACGAGCGCAAAGTGATGCTCAGCGTGGATCTACCCAAGGGTGGTGACATTGGGACGATCGAAGGGACGTTCCGGAAGCTCCCAATCAAAGATGGAGATATCATCACGATTGCGCCCATCCTCCCTTACAGCGATCGAACTGTATATCTCCAGGGTCACGTATTTCGGCCCGGAAAATACCCCTACAGAGATGGTCTCAGGGTCTCTGATCTCATCACTTCATTTCAGGATCTCTTGCCGGAACCGGCTGACCGCGCGGAAATAATCCGTCTTAATCCTCCGGACTACCGGCCCAACGTAATTGGCTTCAACATTCGCGATGTCCTGGAAAACCAGGGGCCCGGACCCACGCTTCAGCCTTTCGACACCGTCCGCATCTTCGGGCGCTATGAAGCGGATGCTCCCAAGGTCTCTATTTATGGCGAAGTCCTGCGCCCTGGAGAATATCCTCTTTCCGAAAGAATGACGGCCGCGGGTCTCTTGCGCATGGCTGGGGGATTCAAGCGCAGCGCTTACGTGGTTTCAGCAGATCTCTCCAGCTACGCAATTGTCAACGGGGAGCGAGTGGAGCTTGAACACCGCGAGATACCTATTGGCAGGGCGGTTGCCGGAGAACTCGACACCGATGTCCTCTTGAAGCCCGGCGACAGTCTTACCATCCGCCAGCTTGGCGGGTGGAACAATATTGGAGGCGCGATCACCGTCACTGGAGAGGTCCTGCATCCGGGAAGGTACGGGATTCAGGAAGGCGAACGCCTCAGTTCCATTTTGAAGAGGGCAGGCGGGTTTCTACCGGAGGCTTATCCCTATGGCGCAGTTCTGGAGCGCGTCCAGGTGAAAGAACTTTCGTCCAAGAACCGGGATGAACTTATCAACAAACTCCAGAGCCAGGCATTTGCGGGGGACGGCACCGGCAGACCGGAGCCAATATCGGTAAGCCGCCAGAGGCAGCAATTAATCGATAAGCTCAAGCAAATTCAGCCCAATGGGCGGCTCTTGATTCATATCTCTCCTGAGATCGAGAAATGGGAGAACACGGTCGTCGATATTGAGGTGCGTCCGGCCGACGCATTGATTATTCCCAAGAGGCCAAACTTTGTCCTGGTGGCGGGACAGGTCTATAGTCCCACGGCCATCACCTTTGCCCCTGGCAGACACGCCAGCTGGTATCTCCGGCAGGCAGGAGGTCCAACCGGGTTTGCCAGCAAGAAAGACATCTTTGTCGTACGGGCCAATGGCGCCGTGATTGGTAAGAGCGTCGGCCAGTGGTGGTCAGGAAACGCCTTGAGCACCGTCTTACAGCCTGGTGACACGGTTTATGTCCCAGAGAAGATAGCCTCCGGCGACAAATTGAGATTGTTTGCCGAGTCTGCTCAAGTTCTTTCCGGCCTTGCCGTAGCGGCCCGTGTGGCCATCAGCTTCTAAGGGAGATTTTTTAGTGATCCTGAAGTGCATTAACCACAGAAAGTTCATGGCGGTAGTTCTGTTTCTTAGTCTCTCCCTTGGAGTGTATGGACAGAGCAGCGGCAGTCAAGATAGCAGTAACAACGGTCAAAATAGCAGTAACAATAAGAACACAGCCGGGAAAGGTACCCAGAAGCCTCCCGTAAAGAAGCCCGTTGAGCCGCGTTCCTATCCCGCCACGCTGAACCCGGTTGGTTTTAGCAGGAACTTTGTGCGCGACCAAAGGGACATCTGGACGAGTCCATTCAGGGCGCGCGTGGAAGACCTGAATTGGATAGTGCCGCTGATCGGCCTCACCGCCGGCATGATCAACGCCGATGCCGAGCTTTCTTCGCGGATCAATAAGACCGGCACCCTGGCCAAGAATTCCGGGAACCTGTCGAACGCGGGACTGGGGCTTGTGGCGGGCGGAGCAGGAGCACTCTGGTTGATGGGAAGATGGCGGGGCGACGATCACCAGCAGGAAACCGGCATCCTGGCAGGCGAAGCTTTCCTCAACAGTTTTGTAGTTGCTGAAGTCTTCAAAGCCACCACCCGCCGGGAACGACCGACTGAAGGCGCAGGAGACGGAAGGTTTTTTCATGGCACCATAGCGAACTCTTCATTCGTCTCCGCTCATTCCATTCTGGCGTGGTCCGTTGCCAGCGTGATTGCCCATGAATATCCCGGGCCCTTGACTAAGGTCCTTGTTTACGGTCTGGCTACCGGTGTGAGTGTGGCCAGGGTCACCGGACGAGCCCATTTTCCCAGTGATGTGATTGCGGGCAGCGCCATGGGATGGCTTATCGGGCGGCAGGTGTACAAACGGCACCAGGAAGAAGATCTGACCGCTGCCGAATACGGCACGTTCGTTAAAGACAGAACACCGGAGGCCGGTAACAGCTCCTCCGACAGCGTTGCTTCTCCCTACGTTCCCATGGATAGTTGGGTCTACCCGGCGTTTGACCGCCTCGCTGGCCTTGGGGTCATCCCTAGCGGAATGCTGGGACTAAGGCCCTGGACGCGCCGTGAATGCGCCCGTCTGCTGGAAGAAGCGCCAGCCTATCTGGAGGAGTCACCTGACGACGAAGCGACGCGCCTGTTGGCCGTCTTAAACAAGGAGTTCGCCACCGAAGTGGGCGGAACAGAGACAAACTACATTGGTGTGGATTCCGTTTACGCCCGCGTGACCGGCATATCGGGCAAGCCGCTTACGGATGGCTACCATTTTGCCAAAACCATTGTGAACGATTATGGCCGTCCCTACCAGGAGGGCGCAAATCTTCTCGGCGGCGCTTCCGGCAGCGCCTCGATTGGTCCGCTGGGGTTCTACATTCGTGGCGAATTTGAACATGCGCCCTCCGCGCCCGGAGTATCACAGGCCGTTCAGAATGCGCTTCAAGTAGCGGATTTCAAGCCTGTCGTCCAGCCTGCTTTTCCGATTAATGCATTC
>DATMMY010000289.1:0-19487 GCA_035569515.1 Candidatus Solibacter sp.
TGCTTCAACCCTTGTTTAGCTTCTTTCCGCAGCACTGGATCACCGGAAGCGACTAACTTTCGCAAGGCAGCCAATTTATCCGCCAGTCTTGGCGGTCTGAATGCTTGGCAGAGTCGCGTTGTCTTGTCCAGCACTGCTGACTGTGGTGGTGCGCCAGGTCCCGACACTGTTTGATCTAAGGGAATGATGCCTCGATTCAGTTCCTCGCCTCGATAGTAGGTTTGGTTGGGGTCGAGGTCGAACTTACTGGTCCAGTCCTTCTGTATCTCGTGCGCTGGTTCCACGAGAAAGACCAAATAACGCGTACCTGTTAAGAGGATTTCCTGTCGGTGTCCATTGATCCAACTCCGTTCATCGTGAGGCAAAAACAATTGTACAGTTGACTGGGCCTTCGGCGGCGCATTTGTGTCGGCTTCAAAATCGGCCTGGCGACAGACAGTGTCTTCAATTTGAATTGTGAAAAGTGAACCTCCAACCACTCCATCGAGCGATACTATGAACGTCCCTTTTTCTGGACCTGGTTGAATCATCTTATCTTTGTCCGACTGAGATAGTCTTTTCGCAACGCCTTCAGATTTCACCACAGTACCGACAATAACCAAACGACTCGCGGCCGCTCTTTCGTAGAGATCCCGGAGATCCTGTGCCGGGGGGATTATCTCAGTGTCAATCTGGGCGCCAGCAGTAAGAACAACTAAGATAGTTGCTAGTAGAAGGCGAACTGCAGGTTGAATCGTCATTGTGTCGGCCCCGCTACGTTGCACAACTGATAGATGTATTGGGGTGCCACGGGATCAGCAATGAGGTGGGCTTCCCGTTCAGCCGCCGATATTCGTCTCTTGAAGAGGCCCGCCTGGACGTCAACATATGTCTGTTTTGCGTTGAGGAGCTTGTTAACGAGGTCTTGCCGCGAAGTGCCCGTCAGATTCTTGATTTGATTGAAGAAGTCATCAGGGTTCATCAGATCGCCATACAGTCGTCCTGGGTTCCACTGGTCCAAATGAACCTGTTCATGTGTCTTTACCTTGTTGAAGAACTGACTCGTGGGAATGATGTTGATTGTGGATACGGTGGGTACCTTGCGTGCCAACGGGATATACGTCTGGATACGTCCCAGCGGTTCTTTACAACGGTCGAATGAATGCTTCAATGTGCGTGTGCAGTTATAATATGCATTGCTATTATATGCAACGTTGGAGTTACCTAAGTAACCGATAGCAAGGATGGCTGGACAGTCGTCGTCCGCAACCAAGTGAGCGTAACGGCTTGTTGGGATATTCGGGGTCCGCGCGCCACAGCTCTAGTCCATTCCTATTTGCACAAGTATGCGTTCGTCGTAAACCGGGGCGTCCCACTGGATTGAAACCCTCCATGCCTCCCGCTAAATAGGCCTTTATGTCCTTGATGGTGCCGCTGATCGTCGTTGCGCTCGCTTTCGTGCTGCGCCCTCCGATGAAAAAGAAATGGTTCTGACTTGTGAAGCTTGGCTTTCTTGATCTCTGGGCACTTGCAGTAGTTCACCGACATCTGAAACTGATGCTCATTTTGGTGCTTGCTGATGAAGAAACCTCGTATTGTCACATTTCTCTCAGTGTTGCTTACTCTCCCGTTTATCGTTTTTTTCTACTAGTTCTCTGGCTCTCGATTTCACGCCTGGACTGTCGTCGTTCATAGACATCCTTCTAACAACTTCTGCTATATCGGGCCACGGATATTGCTCCAAAGCTCGAAGTGCCTTGTATCGGATAAACGCCGACGATGATTTCTCCGCGACCGGGCTCAGAATTTTGCGAACGTGTGAGCCGCCAATTTCTGTCAAAAAAAGAACTGCCAATAGTTGTGCACGGTCGTCGTTCTTCCCCAGAAATGCGGCCAGGTGGGCGATGGCCCTATCGCCGTATTTCTTGATTTCGGCGTACTCCGCCACGGAAGGAAAAACCTTCCCTAAGTTGTAACTATAACCTTCAACAGTTGTGCCAGTCCCCCTGTCCAGAGCGATTTTAAAGATCTCCTCAATACGCTTGTTGATGATCTCCTGAGATGGTTGGTCGGTGTCTTGAGCCACCAGTGCAGTTGAAACCAGCAGGGCCGCTAATAGCCATGCGATCTGCTTTTTGCTAATTCTGCACGCAATACTAGTTAGCTTGCTCACGGTTGCCATCTCCTTCAATTGACGGTTCCGATGCTAAAAGTGGCGTTCTGGGAATCCCCTAGTACTTGAATGGTCATTCCCTGAATACAACCTCGCACTGCAGTATTTGTATTGATTGGATATACAGTTCCACTGAGTAGAATCTCAAATGATTGTGTCCACGATGTACAGGCTTGCAGACCAGGACGTGGGAGTGGAGGACCAACACAGAAGGCAACGGGATCATCATCAAAGGTGCCATCAGGATTAGTCGATTTAGGTGTAGAGAAGGGCTGACGTTGGATATCTTGTTGCGGTATTGTTTCCAAAGGTGTCATGCCGCCTACCGCAACGGGATCACCATTCTGGTCAGAGACTTGATAGTGCACAATGAATCCGGTTCCCAGGGTTCCGACTGGGCAAACAGAGCCAGAGAGCTGAGGAGTGGCTCCGCTCGGCACGAACGACCGGGGTATTTGAACAAAGAAATCTTGCTTGCTCTGAAGCTTCTCGCCGTTTTTGAGAGTAGCCGTTATCTTGTGTACTCCGGCTCCTGCGGCAGGATCAATAACAAATGTCGTGCCGAGGGATGTATCGGATACTTTGCTTGGGTCTATCGTTGCTGTGATTCCGCTGCCCGCATCGATGGACACTACTTTTCTCAGTTGTATTCCCTGAAGTTCTACCTCAATTGTGCTTCCAATAAGCCCACGTGACGGGGAAAGACCGGTAATCTTCGGGGGAGTCCGCGCCCGTTGCGCGGGTGGGTTACCACCTGGTAGGTTATACGGATTCTCTTCATCAATCGGTACAGGAGCGGGCCACGACATTGACTCTCCTTTGCCACCTCTAATCAGCAAGAATGAATTGGCGTCAAAGTAAGCAATCGAAGCGGCTGCGGGATTAAACGGCAACGCCGTAAGTACGCCTTGAGAGTCATATATTTTTAGGGCACTCGCCGACCCAGCCTGCTTCAATCTGTTGGTCAGTTCCGTGGCGATCAGTCGCCCATCCGAAGTAGCGGCCACCAGCCCGGTTGGATGGAGAAACGGAGTGCTCCAGAGCTTCGCTCCGCTGGTCACATCAAAAGCGACGGTGGCCAGGCCGGTCCCATAAGCGACATTGTTTGCTCCCAGCACAAGGCTTTGGGCTGACTCAAACGTGTTGTTTGCAAAGAATGGCACCAGAAAAGAGCCCATGTCGTAGTCCTGGGTCCCGCCAGAACTGTTCGTGTGCCGGACGAACGACTGTGATTTGGTTTGAGATGGGACATTACGGTCCTGGCTCTCGACTGTGTACTCAGCCAATGTTCCTCCCAGGCCGTCAGGAATAACCTCTTGCGGTATATACGCCTGGATATGCCCCATTGGTTCTTCGCAGGGGTTAAGGGATAGCGAGGTGAACGATGGAGGGACACAGCCAGTCGCGTCAAAGTCAAACTCCTGGACTGCCTGCATCGAAAAGGAGCCGCCCGGCTGCACAACTAGCAGTTTCAGGCTCTCATGGTCCGAGAGGGAGGTTACGCAACTCGATGCAAGGAGGCCACAGGGTGAGCCAAAGCCGCCTTTGGTATCTACTTCGGTGATGTGAGCGGTAGAGACCAGGGCCTGTAATGAGCCGTCGGGCATTACAACAATAGCGCCGATCTCGGCCGCTTGATCTTCAGAATTGTCCTGGAGGACCGTGCCGGAGGAATCATTGAGAGTGAAATGGAAATGGGAAGCTGGAATAGGCACGGTAAATTGTGGATGGCCCGTCGCGCCATCCACGGCGATGATCGCCGAATTGGTCTGTGAACCGTCCGCATTTTGCGGCCCGAAAACAACTGAGCCGTAAACCGTATCGTCTTCAGCGACGGCAATCGGACCGTTCAAGCTTTCATTTACTCCGTCGTTCAGTCCAGAGATCCATACCTGCTGTTGGATGGTGTTATCAATCCGGCTAAAGGAGGACTTTCTGCTAAAGCAGTCGGAATCCAGACAGGTCGTGAGCAATTGAATGATCCCCCCACTATTGTCGGGAACCGTCTCATCAATGAAAGTAAATCCGGAGAGATCCGCAGGCAGGGTCGCTGCTGGCGTTGAAGGCGCTGTGATGGCAGCTCCAGTCATGCCGCCACGCTGCGACGTGCCTGGTGTCGCAAGCAAACGCGTGATTTGCTGCTGTCGCGCTGCCAGCCGCTGCTGCCACGGATTGAGCATTCCAGCCTCCCTCCGCTTAGCTCTCCACGAATCAATGCCATTGGATGCTATCTGGGACGGTGCAGCGCTCATCGCTGGCCCCGCTGGCAATACTTCACGCGCCAATTGCAGCGCGGCTGCTGGGGGAGGAGCGGTCACCTGAGCGGCCCAGAGCTGCTCCCCATCCGCGGTAAGAGCACGCACCATGTTGGGTCCATCAATCACGTACACGTCCGGATCGCCGGAATTGACCGGATTCCCATGAAGCATCTGATGGATCCGGTTGCCGGTAATCGAATTCACAGACCAGAGCGGCGTTCCAAAGGGGACAATTGTCGCCGCAAGCACATTCACGGTCATTGTAGTGGTCAACGAGTTGAAACTGGCGGTAAGAGTGGCCGTGCCTTGCGCCAGTGCGGTAAGCTGCGGGGGATCGCTGGACGTAATGCTGACCACGGTGGGATCGCTGCTCGTCCAAATTGCCTGCGTCACCGGCTGGCCGGCATCCCCCACCAGGCTTACGCCGCGAGTCTGTCCAATCGTCAGGGTGGCAAGAACAGGGGTAATGAAGATGGCTTTCGGCGGTACGACAGGAATCGCGTTGAAGGTGACCGAGAGTTGCGTGTTGGCGATATTGCCGGCAACGTCGGTCGCCTGCACCCGGATGGAATTGATGCCCGCAACCAGAGTCACATTGCAGGCAAACGAGCCGGTTGTCAGTGTTGCCGGCGAGCCGTTGCAGGTTACGAAAGCGATACCGGATAAATTGTCCGAGACGGAGCCGGCAAGCTGGAGCGTGGCAACGCTCGCAGAAGAGCCATTCGCGGGCGAAGAAATGCTGAGGAGGGGTGGTGTTTCGTCAATGTTAACGCTGGTCGCTACGCTTGCGCTGTTCCCAGCTCTGTCGAGTGCTATTCCGGAAACCGGCTGATTTGCGCCCTCCGACGACACCGCTATAGGCGAAGGGCACAATGCGACGCCCGATAATGCGTCGGCGCAAGAGAATGAGACCGTGACGGTCGAATTGTTCCAGCCCGCCGCATTTGGCGCTGGGCTCTGGCTGGCCGCGATGGTCGGCGGGGTTTTATCGATGCTTATCTGAATCGTCGCAGTAGCAGAGTTCCCGGCCCGATCAAACGCCGTTCCTCCTGCTATTTGGTTCAACCCCTCCGCTGTCAGAAAGAATGTGCTCGGACAGGAGGCGATCCCGGAAGTGCCGTCGTCGCAGCCGAAGATTACACCGACATTTGTATTGTTCCATCCAAAGCTATTTGGAGACGGCGATAGCGTTTCAACAATGGACGGAAAATCGCTATCTACACCGACGACTGAAAGAGTAACTTGTTTCCCCGGCTTTCCATGCAGTCGAACCTCCAGAAGATTTGCAGACGCCAGATGGATGGTCTTTTCAATCGTGACGATCTCAGGTTCTTTCCTCTTGGAGCCGGATATGCATTTCTGCTCGTCGCCTTCGTGGCATTCCGCTCGATCTTCTCGCTGATGCCGATCCTCGAAATCATCTTCAGCCACAATTTTTTGACCATTCAGGAAGACTTCTGCCCGGGTCCGTTCCTCGGCGGTAATATGCAACTTGTATTGAGTGGCGACGTTCTGGACCGTAAAACTGTCGCTGAACAGTGAAGAACGGTCATCGTCGCCGTCTTCCTCATGCCTGCGATCATCACGCGGCTGCTCTACAGGGCGAGTGTAGGTCTTAGGGCCGAATGCGTTCCAGGCGCATATTGCTAAGCCACAGGTCGCAGTGGTTAGGGTAGGTGAAAGAGACGGCGCCTGTGGAAACGATCTTGCGGTTAAACAACTGAAGGCCGTACAGGCCAGAACCAACTTCAGCAGGCGGGTCTTCATTGCCTGTCTTGCCTTTCGTGTCCCATGCATCTCGGCCTTCAGAGTTCCGAGAGCGCAGCGATTCAGAGCCATACCTTGCTACGAAATGTGGGCCGTTCATTCCTTCGCTCGGCGGTGGTCAAACGATTCTTGCGAAAAGCTTCTTGCTTCGATCATCTGCGTTAAAACAAGAAGCGTTTTAAAACAGGAGGAGCGGCATATATGACTACGAAATCTCGAATATTTCAATAGAAAACTTTAGTTTGTTTTGTGAAAGAAACCTAATTCGATTGAAAGCCGTCATAATAACGCCACCAGCTACACTGCTAACTCCTTTAGTTACCGTACCATTCTTAACTAATCCCGAAAAAGGACACCTAGCAGGTTACTTTAGGATGTGGACAGTTGAATATTGCCGCCAAGATCGTATATTTTTTTATTCAAACCAGGCAGAACGAAAAGCTTTACGACAATTTTGCTTGTCCTGATAACATCTCTGCCACTACGGACACAAGAGCGATTTGTCAAGATTCGGTTGGCGAGCCAAATTCCAGTTTGATCTTGAATTCCTCCGAGAGTTTGCTCATCGTAGTGCCCAATCACCGGCTTCGGGGGGCAGCTTGCTCATCCTCGGAATCTTCTTGTGGTCCAAGCAGGGTCTGGAGAGCCAAGTTGATTTGTTCGAACCGCTGGAGTTCCTTGGGGAATTTTGCCCTGCTGGGGCGAAAGAAAAAACCAGGACGCTTGAAACGCAGATCACTCCAGCCTAAGCTGCTCAGTTGACGCTCCGTCTTGTCCAGTTCCGCTTGCTGGCTTGGCTTGTCCATGTGGCTGGTTAAGATCAAGGCAAGATGCCAGAGAGAGTCGCCTTGCATCTGAACCAGTTTCAAGACCAGCTTGACTTCCGGGGAATCGTCTGGCATCTCCCGCAAAGCTTGCGCATCGAAAATCTGTGACTTGCTGATGAGACCTTGAAAATCCTGCCACTGCTGGTTGAGAGTGCGCGAAGCGGAAAGAGGCCGCTTGCGGTGTGCCTTCAGGGCGCTTGTGCAGCAGGAAACAAGCTGCCGGTTGATTTGCGTCAGCCGCATCATCTCTTTCCGGTATTCGTTCAGCTCGAATTCGGCAAAAGTGCTGGGGCGCGGAAAGGAGCCATGCGGCCAGCCTGTACTCTGGAGCCTTTGCTCGATCCTATCGAGTTCGTGGTCGCGTTCGGCTTTCGGCAAGGTACTGGCGATCAGGACGCCAGCGCGCCAGAAACTCTCTCCTAACTCGCGCTGGAGGCGGATGATCTCCTGGACGTGGGGATCCGGCCGATCAGGGTTATCGCGTGGCAGAAGCGCTTCTGCGAATGCCGGCGTAAATCGCTGGAGCAGGGAATCGAAATCGCGCCGCACGACAGGGTAGATTTTGTCAGTCAGTCTGGACATAGGTGGAGAACCCAGGGCCGACCCAACGGCATTCCAAGAGCAAGCGGGAAACCGTCGCGTTGACCGATATCAAAATACTACACTTGTTGCCATTTTTTGGATTGCCAGCCGTTGAAGCGCTTTGTTTTTCAGCGGCCTGTAAAAGCAGAGAGTTTCCAGAAAAAGAAGAAGGGAGTTCCCGGAACGTGAGGTGGGGAACTCCCTCATGCAGTGAGGTTATATCAGTGACTTGATTTGGTTATAGACCCGGCCCATTAATAACAGATTAAAGACAGGTAAATTTACTTTGACAAGTCACGGCCTTATTTTCCCGTATAGGGACTATTCAAGTTCCGATACCTGCGTGCTTGCTTGAGCAGGCCCGGATTGTGGAGGCGAAGGCAGCAAGCCTCGAACCACGATATACAGGATGGGAATAATAAATAAGTTCAGGAACGTTGAGACAATCATTCCTCCGAACACCGTTGTACCTACGGAGTGGCGTCCTTCGGCCCCGGCGCCGGTGGCAAATACCAGAGGAAGAACTCCCAGGATGAATGCGATGGATGTCATCAAAATGGGCCGCAACCTCAGCCTGGCTGCCCGAATGGCCGATTCCACCAGGGCCACCCCCCGATGCTGCAGCTGCTCGGCGAATTCAACAATAAGAATGGCATTCTTGCTGGCCAGACCAATGAGCATTACCAGTCCAATCTGGCAATAGACGTCGTTTTCCAGCCCCCGGATTTTCTGTGCCCCCAGCGCGCCCAACACCGCCATGGGCACCGCCAGCAGGATGATGAATGGCAGAACAAAGCTTTCATATTGCGCGGACAGCGTCAGGTAGACGACCAGCAGTCCCAGCCCGAAGAACAGCAGGGATTTCCCTCCGGATTCAATCTCTTCCAACGAGAGTCCCGAAAACGAGTACGAATAGCCCGTGGGCAATACTTCCCTGGCAAGATCCTCCATTGCCCGAATCGCCTGGCCCGAGCTGTAACCGGGTTTAGCCCCGCCATTGATCTCCGCATTGCGAAAGAGGTTGTAGTGAGTGATTACGCCGGCATTATTTCCCTGCGTGACTGTGACCAGGTTATCGAGCGAAATCATCTGTCCATCGTCGGAACGCACGTAGAACTGCCTCAGGTCGCGAGGCTGAGAGCGAAACTGCCTGTCTGCCTGCACAAACACCCGGTAGGAGCGGTTGTTAAAGTCGAAGTCATTCACGTACTGGGATCCCATGTAAATCTGCAGCGCCGATGTTATCTGGCTGAAGGGCACTCCCAGGCTCTTGGCTTTTTCGCGGTCGATTTGCACCACGTATTGCGGGTCCCTGGCTGTGAAGGTGCTGAACAGGCCTTGTAATTCCGGGCGGGCATTTCCTTTTTGAACAAGTTCCTGCAGCACTTTCTCCAGCTCTTCGGCGCTTCCACCGGCCTGTTGCAGTTCAAATTGGAAGCCGCCATACTGGCCCACTCCCTGAATAGCGGGAGGCAACACCGGGAAAACAACTGCCTCGGAGACACCGAAGAGAGGTCCCCTGAGAGAGTCGACCACGGCCCTCGAGGTGTGCTGGGCCCCATGCCGGTCCCGAATGTTCTTCAGGCTGGCAAATAATATTCCCTGATTGGGCGTGGCGCCGCCCGCTCCTCCGCTGAATCCCGCAATGGAGAAAACACCCTGAACATCGGGATTCTTGCTGACGATGGCGCTGGCTTTGTCCAAAGCGTGCTCGGTGTAGTCCAGTGACGACCCTTGGGGCGCCTGCACCAGGGCGATGAAATAGCCCTCGTCTTCAGTAGGCAGGAAGCTCGATGGTACTCTTTGGTAAACCCAGTAAGTGGACGCCAGGCCCGCAAAAAATACGACGATCACGGCAGCTTTCCATGAGGCAAGTCCATGCAGAAGTTTTTCATAGGCCGAACTGCCGCTGTGGATCCCGGCATTGATGGCGTCAAAAAAACGGTTCTTGCGGCCTTCACGCGAGCGCAGCAGCAGCGCGGCAAGGGCGGGCGACAGGGTCAAAGCGTTAAACGCCGAGATGGCAATCGAGAATGCGATGGTCAGCGCGAACTGCTGGTAGAGACGTCCGCTGGTGCCGGGAAAGAGCGAGACCGGTACGAAGACGGCGATCAATACCAGTGAGGTGGCGATGACCGCTCCCGTCACCTCCTTCATGCCCATCTGGGTGGCCTGCGCCGCATCTGTGACCCCTTCTTCCATGTGTCGCTCAACGTTCTCAATGACTACGATGGCATCGTCCACGACCAGTCCAGTCGCCAGCGTGATGCCAAAGAGCGTAAGCGTGTTGATGGAGAATCCGAACAGCTTGGCGAAGATGAACGTTCCAACCAGTGAAACCGGAATGGTGATGGCCGGAATGATGGTGCTGCGCCAGCCCTGCAAAAACAGGAAGATCACCACGATCACAATGGCGATGGCCGCCGATAGGGTCTTCAGGACCTCGCGGATGGAATCTCCGACGGCCGTGGTGGTATCGAATGCGACTTGATATTTCAGCCCCGGAGGAAAACGTTGCGCCAGCCGCGCTATCTCCGCCCTGACTTCCCGGTCCACATCCAGGGCATTGGCCTGGGAAAGCTGTTGAACGCCCAATCCAATGATGGGGTTGCCGTTGTAACGAAAACTCCCGCCATAGCTCTCGGCGCCCAGTTCTGCCCGGCCCACATCGCGAAGCTCGATCAACGACCCGTCGCGTGTGCGCTTGAGAATAATTCTCTCGAATTCTTTGGGATCAGCCAGGCGTCCCACGGCCCGCACGCTGATCTGATAATTCTGTCCTGCTGCAACCGGCGGCTGCCCTACCTGCCCGGCCGCCACCTGCACGTTTTGCTCTCGCAATGCGCTGGTCACGTCAGAAGCGGTAAGGCCGCGAGCGGCCAGCCGCACTGGATCGAGCCACAGCCGCATCGAGTATTTGCGCTCGCCGAAGATCAGCGCTTCTCCTACGCCCTTGATGCGCTTAAGGGCGTCCTTTACGTAAACATCGAGATAGTTGCTGATAAAGAGGTCATCGTACTGGTTGTTTTCCGCATAAAAAGCAATAAACATCACGAACGAACCGGAGTTCTTGTTGATGTTCAGCCCGGTGGTCTGCACTTCTACCGGAAGCCGCCCCAGCGCGGTGGAGGCCCGGTTCTGTATATCTACCGCCGCCAGATCAAGGTCCCTGTCTAAATTAAAGGTGGCAGTGACCGAGCTTGCGCCGTCATTGCTGCTGGTGGAGTTGACATAGCGCATGCCCTGCGCGCCGTTGATGGCCTGTTCCAGCAGCGTGGTAACACTGGTTTCAACCGCCTGGGAATTGGCCCCGGTGTAGAAGGCGCTGACCGTCACCTGGGGCGGCGCCAGATCAGGAAATGCGGCGACCGGGAGCGTCGGAATGGAAACGGCGCCGGCCAGGACAATGAGAAGCGAGCACACCGTTGCAAAGACCGGCCGGCGAATGAAGAAATTTACAAACATGAGTGATTTCCCCGGCTACGACTGAGGTATTACCGGCATTCCATCCGCCAACAGTTGTATGTTGCTCACAATGAGGCGTTCGCCCGGCTTGATTCCGTCGAGCACGACATAATCGTTGCCCACAAGATCGCCCACCTGAATCACTTTTTGGTGGGCCACTGTCTGCTGTCCCTGGCCTTCAGCCACGAATGCGAAGATCTTTCCACTCAACCGCGAAACCGCGGTCACGGGAATCAAGGGGAGTTTCTGTTCGGACCAGACAATCCGCGCGTGGACTTGCTGGTCGTTTCGAAACCGGAACAAAGGATTCGGTATTGCGGCTTTCAAGAGCAGAGTCTGGGTGTTGGTATCCACATGAGGAGAAATAAAATCCACGCGGGCGCGGAGTGTTGTCTTGCCGGCTTCGTCAACGACATCGATCGGCATTCCCATGCGCACGGCCGCAGATTTCTCGGCCGGCACGTACACATAGGCTTCCAGCGAATCCCCGCGGTCGACCGTAGTAATCAACGTCTGAGAGGTGACCCGGTCACCAACGTGGACGGGAATGTCTCCAATCACTCCGCTGGTCGGCGCGTTTACGCTGTAGTAGCGGAGTTGCACTCTCTGTTCACGGATGCTGGCCTGGATTGCCTCTAAATCGGATTTAACACTATCGTAAACGCCCTGGGCCTGATCGAGTTCGGCCCGGCTGATCACCCCTGCGGCATACAGTTTTTTTCTGCGCTCAAGCTCAATCCGATCCAACTCCAGGGTGGCCTGCTTCGATTTGTAGTTTGCTTCCTGATTGCTGACTGTAGCTTGCTGCTTGAGGGGATCAATTTCCAGGATAGGAGTTCCGGCCTCGACTCTCTGGCCGGAGTGAACAAAGATCTTTGTGACCTGGCCTTCCACCTGAGGCTGCAACGCGGAACCACTCCGGGACTTGATAGTTGCCAGATAATCCGTGGAGTCCGCCACGAGTCGCGCCTGCACCGTGACCACCTTGACCGGGAACCCTTTCGGTCCCTGGGGTACTTCGGCGCTTTGACCGGATTTCCCGCATCCTGAAACCCCAGATCCTAAGATCGAGACTAGTGCTAACAAATAGCCACGGTTGAACTTGAATTTCAGGGAAGTCATTCGTGATTCCATAGTAGCGGACAAACGACCTGCGGACAAATCAGTCGCACAATGCCCTCCAACAGCTTAGTTTGGGTGGTTCAAGAGGGTAACCAAGAGGTAACAAGCGATACGGAATTTCTCATAACCTATTCAAAATAATACGCTTATATAAGAATCCGTCCCGAAGAGAGAATTTAAGAGAATTACAATTTTTACTTCCCATAACCAGAGAAGCTGGTTACAATCAGTCACTCACTTAAGTAACCGCCTTCCCCCGGCAGTGATTGACCATCCGTAACTTGATACCTGTACTTTGGTACCTAAATCGTTCGATGGTTTGCGCGGCTGAGAGGGAAAAGAAGTGCGTTGTCGTTGTTATGCGAAAGCCCAGTTATGCGCCCAGCAAATGAAACTCATTTGAAGTTTTTTCGAGAGCAGGACCCCATGGGAGTGAATAGAAGCAGCACCGGTAGAGCAAGAATAGTCTTATTCTTGTGCTGCATTCTGTATTCGATTGCCGGCCAGTGCCAAACCAGCACCGGGCAGCTCACAATCAACCTGACCGTGCAATCGTCGATCGATTTGATATTTCAGAACAATCCCAGCGTGGGGACGAATGGATTTTGTCCGCTGACCAACTCGGGCACCAACAACGTCGGCCTGGATCTGGGGACTGCTTCGTTTACGCCTGCCAGCGACAGTCTCGCTTGCGTGGCTTACAGCCACAATACGGCTACGTCCTACCAGGTGAGCAGCGCCTTCGACGTGGTGGTAACCAAGGCCAACACCAGCAGCCCCAATTACCGGCTGGCAGCCGAGATATCCACCGCACCGCCTGCCAATGTAACGTGGCTGATCAACAATATTGCTTTGACCAATACGGCCTTCACGCAGCTTGACGCCAACGACAACTACGCTCAGGCCATAACCAAGACGCTGCAAGTACAGGTAAAGAACACCGTACCTGGGCAAGCCTTGCTGGAGACGGTCACTTTCCTGGCCACGGCGAATTAACTTTAGGTGCAAACATGGTGAATCAATACAAAGCGCTTCGTATCCTGGCCCTGATCGCTCTTCTGATCTCCGGCACAGCTCTGTTTGCCCAGACCGCTACCGGGACGATCAATACCACTCTCGTCAACAAAAACGGCATTACTCTGGTCTTTGACACCGCTCCCGGAGGCGTGACTCTCGGAAACAGCGGAACATCCGCCGCCAGCGCCAACTTTGGGATCATTTCCGCTTTTGGCCCGCTGGCTGCAGGCGTGACCCGGCCCAGTGTCGGCCCTGCGACTTTTAACGTACAGACGATTTTTGATGTCAACGTGATCGAAGGCGGCCTGACCAGCGCCAATTACACGCTCACTGCCAATCTTGCGGCTGCGGCCCCTACAGGAATGTCATACAAAATTGATGCGGTCGCATTGACCACCGCGGCGCAGACCATCACGACGAACGGCACTTACAACGCTGACGTTGCCCACAATCTAGGGTTGGTGGTCTCCATGTCGGCCCCGGGTTCAGGCGGCCCCTTGGTGGGATTTCCGATATCGGCAACCATTAATTTCACGGCCACAGCCAATTAAATTTAGAAGCAAATTAAGCAATGAATAAATCTGCGTAAAGCTACTAAGGAGAGAAATCCGAAAATGAAAAAGCTAGTTCTCTTAACCATCGTCGCGGTCATCATGATGATCCCATCATTTGCTGCCGCCCAAACTGCCACTGGAACACTGACTGTGACTGCCACAGTCAACTCGTCCATCAACCTGGTTTTCAACAATGACGGCGCGGGCGTTGCGCTTTCGGCCGGTGCAGGCACCAACACTGCCACGCTGAACTTCGGCAACGTCTCCGCTTTCGGCGCCATCGCCGCCGGCATCACCCGCAGCACAACGGCAACCACCTTTACGGTGAGCACGCCGGTTGACGTGCTGGTGACCAAGGCGAATTCCGCTAGCGCCAACTACACGCTGAAGGCCCAGTTGGGCGCTGCCGATGCCGTTAATACCTGGCAGGTCGGTGGCAACACCGTTACCAATGCGGCGCAGACGACAATCACCGCAACCGGTACCTACGGCGCGAATGTGCCGGAAGCCATAGCGTTGACCATTCCCTTTACCACAGCCAACGCAACCGCCATCAGCAACACTATTAACTTTACCGCTACCGCCAATTAAGGTTTTTAGTAGATGGCCGATAACGAGGATACTGGATAGCCTTTGATGATGGTTTAGGAACTGGCGGGAGGTGTGAAATCAAGCTGCGTTATGCCCTGCCGTTATTAGTCGTGCTCGGTTCCTCCCTGACGATCCGGGGATGGGCACAGCGAAAACAGCCTGTAAAACGCACCTCCCCCGCGGTTGTGAGCTTGCAGGTCCAGAAAGAAGGCGTCATTTCCGTGGCATTTGCGAATACCATTGACGGCGCCGCCTTGACGGCCGGCAGCTCCGGGCAGCGGGGCCTGGAACTGGGCGCGCTCTCCTACGGAGGCCACCCTCGCGTTCCCAATGTGCAGATTCGGCACTTGCGTGACCGCTTTATTGTTGTCACCAGGTTTGGCTTGAGCATTCAGGATCCGACCCTCCATTTTGCCAGCGCCTCGATCCTGGCATCTCTGGCTTCTCCTGATTTTGACCACGTGCTTTGGCTGGACGGCGTACGCCTGGGAACGGTGGCCCAGGTCATACAAGGCAATGTCCGGATTGGGCCTATCTCCTCCCATCGCCTGGAGATTGAGGTGCCTACCTCATTGACAGAGAAGAACGCCCAACTGCACAATGCCATTATTTTCCAAGTCATCCCCAATTAGCGCGTGTTTATGTGGTTGTGTAAGACGTCGCGTAAAACGTTGCGTGAGACCTTAGGCTGGAATGCAGCTTTTTCGGATTGGGTGCAGTTAATGCAGCTTTTTCAGATTGGGTGCAGTTAAGGAATTCGAGGATCCGCGGAATAGTGGAATCAAGCCCCGGAGGGGCGGAATTATTGAGCCCAGCACGTAAGTGCTGGGAATGTGAGAGATAGATTGCCAAGTCCCGTAGGGACGAAATAAAGGGTTTCTCTTACACCTCATTAACCGAATAGGTTCTCAAAAGGATTAAGTCAATCGTATCGAGCAGCTTGTTGAAAAAGTCCTTTTCGTCTTTAGCTTTGAAGGGGCACGGCTTCAGCCGTGCAGTATGTTATTGAAAATACATCCGGCTTTAGCCGCTGAGGTACCGTTCTTCTTTCGCAAGAGGATTTTTTCAGCAGCCTATTTAGCCCCTGCAGGTTCATGGCGAGCACGAAAATGTTTTTAGCCCCGATGTAAGAAGGCTGGCGGGCTACTCTCTGAAACGCCTTTTAGGGCACTGGTTCCCTTCCCCCGGGAACTGGAGTTGCAATAGATATTTTTCTGGAGTGATGTGTGACTAAAATCTTCAAACTTCCGATGCTCATTGCCGGTATGTCCCTGGGCGTCTTATCCGCCTTCGCCCAGAATCCGGCGCCTGCTCCACAGGGGGTAGTGCCGCCGGCAGTGAAAAGGGGCCTTGACGAATCCATTCCTCCTTCCATCTCTCTCAGTCCTGCCGTGGTGATGGCTCGCGGGTCATTCGGCCAGGGACTAACCCAGACCCTGACCTTGGCCAACAAGACGGGTACGGAATTTGCCTTTGAGATGGAAGCCCAGGATGTAGTAATCAAGGACGGCAAGCGGACCTTTGTGCCGGCCGGCGAGACTGAGCACAGCATCGCCGTCACCGCGGTATTTTCCCAGAAAGTGGTGGTGGTGAAACCCAACTCTTCGATAAGCGTGGATGTCAGGCTTACAATTCCCGCTGAAACTCCGCTTCGCGCAGTGGTGGCGGTGTTCAAAGGCACCAATAAAATTCAGTCGTCGGCCAGCGCCGTCGGCATGACAGCCTCGCTCGGCGCGCTCATTACTTTTAATCTGACGCCGAACATAAAACTTCAGCCTGAAGAGGTCCACGTGACGCCCGCCACCGACACCGCCAACCTCACCATCTCTCAATGGATCGCCAATGCGGGCACAGAGCCGGTATTGCCGGAAGGTCTGGCCGCCGTGCTCAACGCCAAAGGTGGGCTCGTGGGCAAAAGTAACTTTGAGTCAAAACGCCTGCTGCCGGGCGAGCGGCTGGAGTTCGTCGCCGAGTATTCCGATCAATTGCCCCCAGGCGACTATAAGGCCCTGTGCTCGTTCCAATTCGAAGGCAAGACTTTGACCAGCGACACCACCTT
The DNA here is from genome assembly GCA_035569515.1 of Candidatus Solibacter sp. GTDB lineage: Bacteria > Acidobacteriota > Terriglobia > Terriglobales > Acidobacteriaceae > Angelobacter. The sequence goes on from DATMMY010000289.1 coordinate 16,395, forward strand.
CAAGATTCCATGAACCACCGGCGACACATCGTCTGGGTTGGTTGTCTCATTGCTGCAGGCGTCGCTATCGGCGTTCAAGGACAGACTCCGGCTGGACAGGCGCCGATTATTGTCGGCTATCAGAAGAAGATCGAAGTTCCCATCGCCGGTTCCACCGCCGCGTATTCACTCAATTCCAATGTTGTTGAAGTCACCGGCTCGAATGGGTTGGTAGAGATCCTGGGCAAGGCCCCCGGCAGCACCAATATCGTGGTTATAACTTCCGCGGGCGTCCAGACCCTGGCAGTTGCCGTTCCGCAGCCGCCGCCGAACTATCCTCCCGGTTTTATGCCGCCCCGCGAAGGAGGTGTTGCTGAAGACGGCCGCTATGAAGTCCGATACACTTCTGACCCGGCGCAGGTCACCAACAGCATTGAATTCAAGCGCACCCAGGGAGATTCGTTCAGCCGTCTCCTGGTGACCAATTCCAACCTGTTTTCCACGACGTCTAACTCCGTAGTTGGATTTCCGCTGGTGTCTTACGAACTCAGCCGGCCACAACGCGACCTTACATTTGTGGACCAGACCGTGCTGAACTCCCCTTTGACTGTGGACGGCTATCTGGTACGGGGTATCCATGTGCGCCAGGGCCAGTGGTATCTGCATGGAGGTTTTACCACCATTGCCAATTTTCAGGGTCTCTTTCTGGCAACCGACCCGGAATATGTAGGCGGTATCTCCCGGATGTTCCGGCTGACCAAAAACAATTCTCTCGAAGCTAATTTTTATTACTTCCAAAATCCAGCCAGGGATTTGACCGTGGCCTCCAACGGCGGAGTAGGCTCACTGGTTTACACCTACAAGCTGCGCGACCGTGCCGCATTTCTGGCCGAGCTGGGCGTGAACCGTGGCGCAGCCTTTGCCAGCCGGGGCAACTACGACGACAAGCGGACCCACCTGGCCGGCAGCTTCCGCATCATGCCCCAACGCTTTGCTTCATTGGCCATCAACAACCAGCATGGGACCTTTGGCGACCTGAACCTCTCCCGAGAACTATCCAGCCGATTTTTTACCTCGGGCAGCCTGAGCAAGTCGGATTTCAATCTCCTTAATCTTCGCCAGAGCACCCTTACCGTTAGTTCGCTGCTGGGCGTCAAGCTCAATCGACATTTCACGCTGACCGGCGGTGGCACTTATTCCAGCTTCCGCGCCCAGCTACCACCCACTCCCGGTATCCAGACATTGAGCGTTCCCGTGGGAATTGATTTCTCTACCCGTCATTTTGGGAGCGGCTTCCAATACCAGCGGACCACCAGTTTTGACGGGGCGGGCGGAAACGACTATGCCATCAACCTGCGGGCCTCTGCCGGTCAATTCACTTTGAGCGGCTTTTTCCGCCACGATGTGCAGGTTCCCACCGTGACCAACGTTTTATCCCAGGTACCCGGCCTGCAGGACCTTCTTGACCGGGCAGGAATCGTGGCCAATACTCCCGATGAGCTGGCCCAATTGCTGCGCAACAGCGCCCTGCTCGCCACTCTCGGCTTCACAACTCCCTTTACCGTGAATCTGGCGCCCGTCCGCGATGACCTCAACGCGTCGTTAATGTGGAACAGCCGTGGCTACGCCCATCATCGCCAGGTGAGCTTGAGCTACTTTGACAGCAACAGCCAACTGATCGCCGGCAGCTCGAGGTTTAGCAGCGGGTCGCTGAGCTATTCCCAGCGCCTCAGTACTACCAACGATTTTGTAGCTTCGTTCTCTCTGCTGCGCACCAGCGGCTTCGGCCCTGCTAATTTGCGCCCGGTGTTCTCCATTTCTTTTCAACACCGTTTCTCCAGCGTGCCCCCGTTTATCCTGCCCGGACGCCACGGTCTCATTCAGGGCCACGTCTTCCGCGATGACGACTCCAGCGGGCAATATAAAGGGAAGCAGCCAGGTATTGGCGGAGTGGAGGTGCGTCTCGATGACACCCGGGTCACACGTTCCGACTCCAGCGGATACTATTCTTTCCATCATGTTCCGTATGGCGTGCATCAGGTTGAGGCCAAGTTTCAAAATGCCGAACCGTTCTTTTACACCACCGATTCCCCGGCCACTGCCGACCTGAACTCGGTCGTGGATTTCGGCATCAACTTTGCGAAAGGGCAGTTCTTTGGATTTTTGCTCAACGATGCCGGCAAAGGGATCTACGGCGTAGTAGTGGAACTGAGCGGCGCCGGGATCCAGAGAAGCACAATCACCGACTCCGACGGCAAATTCACATTTCAGGGACTCGAAGCTGGGACCTATTCGGTCGCCACGCAATCCGGCTCCTATCCCAATGGATACTCTTTGCAGAACCTGCAATCGCAACAAGGAACGGTTGAACCTGGCAAACCTGCCAGAGTGCGGATAACCGTCAAGGCCATCCGTGTGATTGCCGGCAGAGTCACGGTTTACGATACAACCACGCTCAAACCGGTCCCGCTGCCGGATGCCGTTGTGTATATCAAAGAATTATCTTTGTCAGCTAAGACCGGCCCGAACGGCGCCTATATCCTCCGCAACCTTCCGGCCGGCACGTACACCCTTGCTGTGGCCTACAACGGCAAAGAAACCACCCGTACCGTCGTGATTCCCGCCGATCCCATCAACATGCGCGAGATTGACTTAGACGCCGGCAAGAAATAGCGCCCCTTAACAAGGTTGCTCATTAGGAGCAGCGGACTCGCGATGGCGAGTTTTAGAGAAATAAATAAGGGCGAGGGGAGCGCATTCTTTTAATATGAGTGTCATCCCGAGCGCAGCGCCGCAAAGAAGCTAGCACAACATATCTCAAAGGCGCGAAGGGAGGGGCCTGTCCTGAGGCAGCCGAAGGAACCCCGACAAGGCTTCGGACTTAAACGCAGTTCCAAGGCTCTTTACCCGAATCCCTGAGGCAAACATTTACCCCGTAATGTTGCGACGGTAGATCAACTCTGGCTACCATGCCAAAGATGCCGTGACTGGCGCTTGGGCAGAATACCGTTCGTCCGAGTATTCGGCCTCTGGCACGCTTGGCATCCGTGCCAGGAAATTATCCGTGCCGCAAATCGCCAATGTTTATGCGGGTTGTCACGCTGTCACGGATGA
>DATMMY010000290.1:0-3368 GCA_035569515.1 Candidatus Solibacter sp.
GGTACCAAGGTTGCCGGTATCGTTCGCGCAGTACACGTCTCTGACTATCAGCAAGTGCACAAGGGGGACCTACTGGTCGAACTGGAAGACAGCGATTACCAGGCGCAAGTGAATCAGGCGAACGCCGTCGTTGAGGCTGCAAGGGCCGCCATAGACAACAACCTTCGCCAACGGGAATTGCAAGACGCCCGGATTGCGAAAGCGCTTGCCGGAATAGATGAGGCCAAAGCCCAGATTGACGCAGCTCAGGCCGGCAAAGAAGCTGTACAAGCCCAGTTGGTACGTGCCCAATCGGAACGCAAACGCCAGGAGGGTCTCTATCAGACCCATTCAACTACTCAGCAAACAGTTGAGGTAGCCGTCGCTGAGGACGAGAGCCTCACGGCTCAACTGGCAACCCGCGATGCGGATCTCGCTCAGGCCAGAACTGGTTTGCGCGGCAGTGAACTGACCGCCGAAGCCGAGCGCCGTGCGAAAACCGTTCTGGTACCCCAGGAAATGCAACTTCAGGCAGACTTGCGCGCAAAGGAAGCGAGCTTGGCTGCGGCAATGGTGAACTTGGGCTACACCAAGATCTACTCGCCGGGCGACGGCACCGTCGGCGAGCGCCAAGTTCGCCCTGGACAGCTCGTCTCTCCGGGAACACAGGTGATCGCTTTCGTTGATGTCGTAAAGTGGGTCCAGGCGAACTATCGCGAAACGCAACTGACAAACGTGAAAGTGGGTGACCCCGCTGAACTCCGCATTGACGAATATCCCGGGCAGGTCATTCATGGCAAAGTCATTGAGATTGCTCCCGCGAGCGGATCGCAGTTTGCGTTGCTGCCGCCCGACAATGCTACCGGCAACTTCACCAAGGTTGTGCAGCGCATTCCAGTAAAGATCGGCCTGGATGATCCCAGCTTAGCCGCCAGACTGAGACCAGGCCTTTCCGTGATTGCCACAGTCCGCACGAGACGATAACCGGAGCATCATGGCTGCTACAACGATTGCAACTCGTCTACCCACTCCGGCGGACCTTGCGCGTATTGCGGCGCAGGCGATCCCCTCGGAAACCTCAACCCGCCCTCTCGTAGGGATTCTCGGGGTGGTCATAGGTGCCGGGCTTGTCACGCTCACCGGTCGCATGCTTTCGCTGGGGCTTGCCGATCTGAAGGGCCACGTCGGCATTAGTTACGACGATGGTGCATGGCTCGACAGCGCCTATAACGCGGCCCTCATGTTTATCGGGCCCTTTAGCGTGTACTTCGGAGGTTTACTCGGACCCCGGCGCGTCCTTCTGTTTGCGGCTGGAGTATTCACCGTAACCTGTGCCTTCCTCCCGCTCGTACACAGTTACAGCCTGCTAGTCGCAGTATTGATCGTCGCCGGACTGACGTCAGGCACCTTTTATCCGCTCACCCTGACTTTTGCTCTTCGCAATATTCCGTTTCGGTTTCTTCCCTTCACCATCGCGTTCTACGCGACGTCTGTGGACGGAGCCGTCAATATAGCGCCGTCGCTCTACGGCTGGTACCGCGATCATCTTTCCTGGCACTGGATGTTCTGGAATTCGGCCCTGATTGCGCCGGTGATGATGATCTGTATCTATTTCGGGATACCGCCAGCCCCCACCCGAAAGAACGGTCCTGCGCCCAGCTTTGTTGGGTTCCTTTACCTGAGCGCCGGGTTGGCTCTGCTGTTTACCGCCATCCAGCAAGGAGAGAGGCTCGATTGGTGGCGCTCCGGAGTATTCAACGCGTTGTTTTGGTCCGGCTCGTTCCTCTTGCTGTGCGCGCTCATACGGCGACTACTCGGTCCCAACCCTCTGGTGGCGCTTCCTTACCTCTGGCAATGGAACACGGTATTGCTGGGCACCCTGCTGTACTGGTTTCGGTTTACTCTTACCGGAACCATCATCCTCATTCCGCAGTCGCTCGCCATTCACGGCTTCGAAGCCGACCAGATCGGGCCAGCTGTGATCTGGAGCGCTGTTCCACTGCTGCTGGTTACACTTATCGCTGCGCTCCTGCTGCTTCGCAAATTAGATCCGCGTCTGCTGATGGCCGCGGGGTTTACCTGCATGGCCTTCTCCGTCTATTTGAACGCTCAATACACTACCGCCTGGTCGGCGGCGAACTACTATCGCACTGAGCTGCTCACGGGCGTCGGGCAGGGATTTGCTTTTATAGGACTCGTGGGATGCATTGTCCTGCACGGAGTCTTCTCGGGGGGGTTGACGAAACCTCAGTGGATCCTGACATTCTCTGCCTTCTTTCATAGCATTCGCTTGTTTGGGGGAACCTCGGGGGCCGTGTACATGGCCCACTTTCTGGCCGAGCGCGAGAAGCTGCACTCGAACCTGCTGGGTCTGCACGTGACCCAGGGAAGCTGGATTACAGACGGAAATCTTCACGCCTTGGCTGCGGGCGTTTACGCCAAATCATCCGGCATGGCTGTAGCGGGCGCCCGTGCTGTCGATCTGATCGGAGCCCGGCTGCGTCTTCAGGCGTACGCCTTGAGCCTCATCGACGGGTTCCTTCTAGTGGCATGGGCTTGCGCTCTGGGCCTTCTTTTAACCGCGTTGCTGCGCAAGTCGCCGCTGAACTACGGCGACCTCAGCACGCTGCAGCCGGTTAAGGAGACAAAGTCATGAAATGGAAATTACATCTGTTGCCAATCAACCTCGCGCTCTCCGGAGTCCTCGCTTTCGCTGGACAACAGCCACGCGATACTTCTTCCGCTCGCCACATTACCTTGCACCAGGCGGTGCAGTCGGCGCTGCAGCATAACCACGCCATCCTCATCGCTGAATACAAACTCCAGGAGCAGCAGCACGCTAAAGAAGCTGCGAAAAGCGAATATTTTCCCAGTATTCGAAATGACAGCAACTTCCTACATCTAACCGAGACGCAACTCATACAAATCAATGCCGGTAGTCTCGGCACGGTCGCGGGCAGCCCTGTTCCGACCGCAAATGCGATTATTAACCAGGGTGCGCGTGATCTGACGACTAGTGGCACCCAGCTGACACAGCCCCTGACCGCGCTGCTGAAAATCCGGCCCGTGAACGACATGGCACAAGCGGAGTTGAAAGCCTCACAACAGAAAGTGCAAGAAACAGAGAACGATGTTGCCCTCAAGGTTCACCAGCTCTATTACAAGGTTTTGATCGCGCAAATCCACCGTTCCGCCACCGAAGCCAGAATCAAGGCTTTGCAGGACCTGCAAAGCGAACGCATCCAGCAGGTGAAATTTGGCAGCACCCTGGAAGAGAACCTGATCGAAAGCCGCGCGCAATTCCTGGAGGCGAAGCAGGAGCTGCTGACGACCGACATACAGCTCTCCGACTTTAAGCTACAGCTCAACGATGTGATGGGACTGCCACT
>DATMMY010000291.1:0-7646 GCA_035569515.1 Candidatus Solibacter sp.
CTACAAGAGCGATAAGAGTCAGCTTTCTCACGTTATCATCTCCAAGAGTCTATGATCAGAGTTGGATGCCTTGGGACGAGTTCCCGGGCAAGTTCCGGGCATTAAGAAATGTTAGATCTCCAATTCAACAGTCAGCAATCAGCATTCAGCCCCGTTGTTAGAGGACTCCAACGAAACTTCTGCTCTCGCGAGGCGGAGAGTAGTATTGAAGTAGTATTGGAGTAGAGAAACATGCAGGGGTGTGCCGGAAGTTAACCGTGCGCAGTTGGAAAGCTCTCATCTGGCCCTTTGGAGATTGGGCGGCCCACCATCCGGCAGCAATCATCCGCTGAGGGGCTGGTCTTTGATCCTGGGTCATGCAGGTTGACCAGCCCCCTTTGTCTTCTGGGAGTAGTGCGATTCATCCAAATTATTCAGTTGTCAAAGAACCCTTTTCCGCAACCACTAGGGCCGCGGCACAAAAGTCAGTCCCTTCGCTGCCGCTCAGGGTTTCGCCTGTCGGCTCCCGCTCCGCTCACGCCGCCAAAACGGCTCAATTTATCCGTGACATCGTGACAACCCGCATAAACATTGGCGACTTGCGGCACGGATTCAACGACCCGGGCGCCACATGCCGTGACAGTAAGGCCTGTACGCTGGCGGACGGTACTCCGCCCAGGCGCTTTTCATCGCGTCTTACCCAGAGTAGCCAGGCTGATCTATCAGCGCAACATTACGGGGTAAATTTGGGACTTAACCTGGATTATTCATGAACCGCGTCGGTAAGATTGGAGAAATCATTGTTTTTTAAAGACATGGACTGGCTTGTTTCTACGAATAGAATTGAACAGGTTGTTCGGTCAAGGTTCTTAGGCGGTCAGAGCGCTGTGGCTAATGCAGAACACAAGGTCCCTCCGATCTACCCGCGCCAGGCGCGCGGGTAGACCTTCGGGATGACGAGTAAATTTTTTCTGCATAACTTCATGAATAATGCAGGCTAAAGCCCAAGCCCAGATGCACAAAGTAAGTGACATTCGGCTAAAGCCCTTTTGTATTTGTACTCTGGACACGGCTCCTTCGGCTCAACCTCAGGACAGGCTCTAACGGGCCGTTCTTACCTGTGTCCGGGCTACAGCAACTATGGGACCGCTCTAAACCTGGGGTTGGTCACGACGCTTTTGCATCGGCCCTTGAAGCGCCTGTTTGGCCTGTTCAGTACGCAATAACTGATCCAGCACTTTTGCATAATGTTGGAAATCATAATCGTGCAACGCTCTGAAGACCTCATGCCCGGAAGCGTCTTGAATTATCACCAGCGAGGTCGTGTCGTGGTATTTGTCGAAGAACTGCTCCAGCCCCAGGCTTTGCGCTCGCTGCTTCGACTTGGCCGTAGTTTCTTCGGAGGTAACGTCCAGACGCACGAAACGGATTCTCCCGCTATATTTCTCGTTGATCAGGGCCAGAGCCGGCTTCAATTTTTGACACAACGGGCACCAGTCCGCATATACCACCAGCACCAAAGGCTTGTTCTCCGTTGGCTTCTGTGCACTGAGGCCTATCACAGAAAAAAGAGTGAACGCCAACATAAGAACGATATTGGGCGCGCTTTTGCATTTCAGTCGCTTATACATAGATACGGATAAAGTTCATTCAGTAATATTTTTGGCGGTGTTACAGATCTGGACTTGCTCACGGACTATCGTAGCATCTGAGAGTCGTGGAGAAACCCGGCTGCTCTCGTGTAACCGCACACCTTAGTAACATTCCAACCCGCGTAAAAATGCTGCTGTTAGTACGCAACTTGCAGGAGAAACGGATTGCAACGACTGCTTTAGGTTGGGAAGATGAAAGTTTTTCATTCGCGTCATTCGCGTTGATTCGTGGCCAAGTTCTTCTTTTATCAGCGGTCTCAGCGCAAATCAGCGGTAAAGATTATCTTCCCGGACGTTGCGGTACCGGGCAGCATCCGGGTTCGCAGTGGGCCTCGACCGGCGTGGTTTCGCCGTTGACCAGAAGATCGCGGATCATGCCGGCTATCTTGGGATGCGAGCCGGCTGTGCCTGCGCGCGCCATCTTCATACCTATCTCGTTGCACAACGCACGGACTTCCGTGTCCAGGTCGTATAAGACCTCCATGTGGTCGGACATGAATCCGATCGGGCACACAATCACGCTTTGCACGCCAGCGCCGTGCTGGATACGCAGGTGATCAACGATGTCCGGCTCCAGCCATGGCTGTGTAGGCGGTCCGCTGCGGCTCTGGTACACCAGCGCCCAGTGGCGAATGCCGCAAGCCGCCGCTACCCGTTCGCTGGCCCGCTCAAGCTGGAGAACGTATGGAGAGCTCTGCGCCATGGTTACCGGAATGCTGTGCGCCGTAAACACCACCTGCTGTGCGTCCGGAAGCTCGGCCATAGCGGCCCGGACGCGCTCGGCCATCACTTCAATAAATTCAGGGCGGTCATGAAAGTTCGGCAGCTTCTCTATATCCATGTCCTGCACACCCGCGGACTGTAAGGCATTGACGATGTTCTCCCGGTACTGGCGGCAGCCGGAATACGAACCAAAAGCGGAGGTGGCCAGCGCCGCCACCCGGCGTACACCATCGGCATGCATCTGTCTGAGCGTATCGGGCAGCAGGGGATGCCAGTTCCGGTTGCCCCGATAGACGGGCAGCTTCATATTGTGAGCCTCAAACTCACGCCTTAACGCGGCGATCAGCTCCAGATTTTGCTCGTTGATGGGGCTGCGGCCATCGAAGTGGTAATAATGCTCCGCCACCGCCAGCATTCTCTCCCGAGGAACGTTCTTCCCTCGCAGAACGTTCTCTAAGAATGGCAGGACGTCTTCATGTTTCTCCGGTCCTCCAAAAGACACTACCAACAGGGCATCGAATGAGTTCATGTGAGCCTCGATTTTACAATGCGAATGCAAAAACCCACTATTGGAGCCCTTCCAGATGCCGCGAATGCCAAAATAGCCTCAGGGTGGAGCTGGGCGCCCATCATTCTTAGGTTTTTTTGCGAAGGGTGGGTAACGAGATGGTGTCCGGTGCCCATGCTTCGCGTTTTCTTGTCTAATCCCAGGACATCCTTTTTTGCGAAGGGTGGGTAACGATGCTTGTCTAAAGGGGGATCAGAAGTTGGCCGCCGTACGTTTCACTTAACGAATTCGAGGGTCTGCGTAGGGCAATGAATCCAAGTCGTCACAAATGACCACTCCTCCAGGTGCCACCCAAACAACAACTCGGCACCGATAGCCCTAATGTTTTCAACGCTATTTTTCGGAAATCTCTGGCATCTTTGGGCTTATGTTTTTGGAACTTTATATTTCTCCTGAAATGTCAGACAGCAACATTGTCTATTAGTAGATTCTCATGTTGAAATAGGCTCAGGCTTGTCCTAAAAGAAGCCCAGCCGGCAGTTTCGCTTTTTTTGTTTCCTGGAGAAGCGGCAAGCTGCGCGCTGCCATTCAAACAGAGGACGGCGTGTTTTCAATGAAAAAACTCAACTTTGTCGTCTCGCTGATGGTTGCCGAGAACGACTACCAGCAGGAGCAAGCAGCCACTGCAAGAGAAGCCGCCGAGCGTCTGGGCGCGAAAATAGAGATCATCTACGCCGGGAACGACGCGGTTGTTCAGAGCCAGCAGCTTCTGGAGATCCTCCAGTCATCCGGGCACCGTCCCGACGGGATAGTCTGCCATCCCGTGGGCACCTCGTTGGCGCATGTCGCGCGTGCAGCTGCCTCGGCCGGCATCGGCTGGGCCATTCTCAATCGCGAAGGCGACTATATCCCAGAGTTGCGCAAGACCTGTCAATCCCCGGTCTTTGCGATCAGTGTAGACCAACACGAAGTTGGAGCCATTCAAGGACGTCAGTTCAGCAAGCTTTTGCCTGAGGGAGGTATAGCCCTCTATATAACCGGGCCTACCGCCAATCCCGCGCTCAAGACCCGCATCGCCGCGATGGAGTCGTGCAAACCGGCGAACATTCAGTTGCGAATGCTGCCGGGGAAGATGACCGAGCAAAGTGGATATGAAGCCGTTGTAAACTGGCTCAAACTGAGTACATCCCGGTCCAGTCCGGTCAAATTGGTGGCGGCGCAGAATGACAACATGGTCATGGGAGCGAGAAAGGCTTTGGTCGAACGATCTACCGGCGGGGAGCGCGATGGCTGGGCCTCTCTTCCTTACGTCGGTTGCGATGCCTGCCGTAATGCAGGACAGAAATGGGTGCGTCAAGGGCTGCTGACCGCTTCGGTATTTCTGCCGCCTTCTGCCGGACGCGCCATTGAGATGCTGGCTAGCGCAATCGAATCCGGAGTACAACCGCCCGAGCGTACTTCGCTCGCTCCCACGCCCTTTCCGCCCCTGGAAACGCTGACCGCATCTGCGGTGAAGAGCGCTTCTTAGCCGTTATGCTGGTTGTAACGAGAACTCTGGTCTCATTTTGGTATTGCGGTGGGTCCTCGCCTGAGAATTTTGTAATTGGGTAATTTGGTAACTGGGTAATTGAAAATCAAAGGCGCCTTGGCGTACATGCACATACTATTCGGATTGCTTTGTATTTTTATTGGCGCATTCATGACGTGGGCCGGATATCGAATTCAAAAGCCCTATCAGCGGCCTCCCGGCGTCACGGGCTTTGCCAGTCCCATTGTCAGCCGGTCTCTACTCATCGGGAGTCTTGGCGATCTGCTGATAATATGTGGACTCATCCTGGCGATCATTTTTAGCATTATGTTCTTTCTGAACTAAGACGACTTAAGCGCCAGTACGAATTTGATGCCTGGTCCAGATCACAATCCGATGAACCGCTGGCAGGACATCTCCGTGCGCCGCACCGAGCTGGCCTGCCCAGCCCATTCCTTGAAGATGATGACCAAGGCGGCTGCCACGGACGCCGATGAGGTCATCTTCGATCTTGAGGATGGCTGCGCTCTTTCGCAAAAAGTTGAAGCGCGCAAGACCCTGATTGAGGCCCTCAACAGCCTGGATTTCAAAGGCAAGATCCGGGCCTTCCGTCCTAACGGCATGCGCACCAAATTTTTCTATCGCGACGTGATTGAGGTGGTGGAAGCGGCGGGGGCAAACATCGATGTTGTGGTGCTGCCCAAGGTACAGGAAGCCTCCGATGTCCTTTTCGCAGACCTGCTGCTGACCCAGATTGAGCAGAACCTGGGACTGGCTGTGGGCCGCATCCGGCTGGAAGCGCTCATTGAGAGCGCCAAGGGCGTGCTCCACGCCGAACAGATCGCTTCTTCCACGCCGCGCCTGGCCAGCCTCATCTTTGGCGTGGCGGACTATGGCGGGGACATCGGCTCCCGGGAGCCGGTCCGCGAGCAATTCGCTCTCTATCATTACCCCAAGGCCAAAACCGTTGCCGCTGCGCGGGCCGCCGGCATTGATGTAATCGACAGCATCACCTTGCAGTTCCGCGATCTGGAGCAATGCGAACGCGATGCCCGCGAAGCGGCGCGGATGGGGTTTGACGGCAAGTGGGCCATCCATCCCGGTCAGGTCCCCGTGATTAATCGTGTCTTCACTCCCACGCCGGAAGAGTTGACCCGCGCCCGTGAGATCCTTGAACTCTACCGCAACGCAGATGTCGAATCCGGGGTAGGCGCCATTGTCTATAAAGATGAAATGGTGGACAACGCCAATCTGCATATTGAATTCAGGAAACTCGCCATCGCGAAGAAAACAAATTTGAAATTTTGAAACACAAAACCCCTTTACCGCTGATTTGCGCTGATAACACTGATCGGAATAAGAAACGAGACTTCGCCTGATGCTGATTGGAAATACGCGAACCAAAATTTTTAAATTTTAAATTTAAAATTACAAATTCTTCACTAATGTTGCCTTTAGAAGGAATCACCGTCATCGCGCTTGAGCAGGCCCTGGCTGCGCCGTTTGCCACGCGGCACCTTGCTGATCTGGGCGCAAGGGTCATCAAGATCGAACGTCCGAAGGTGGGCGATTTTGCCCGCGACTACGACACCACGGTGCGCGGCATGGCCAGCCACTTTGTCTGGGCCAACCGCTCCAAAGAGTCTCTGACGCTCGACCTGAAATGCGAAGAAGCCAAAGAAATTCTTCACCGCTTGCTCGCCAAAGCCGACGTCTTTGTCCAGAATTTGGCGCCCGGCGCGTGCGAGCGCCTGGGGCTGGGTACCACCGAACTCCAGGACAAATATCCACGCCTGATCATTTGCAATCTTTCGGGATATGGTTCAACCGGCCCCTATCGCGACAAAAAAGCCTACGATCTTCTGATTCAAAGCGAGGCGGGACTGGTTTCGGTCACCGGAACAGAGGAAACGCCGTCTAAGGTGGGCATCTCCATCGCCGATACCGCCGCCGGCATGTACGCCTATTCCGGAGTCCTTACCGCGCTGCTGGTTCGCAACCGAACAGGCAAAGGTACGGCGATGGAGGTTTCCATGCTGGAAGCCCTGGGTGAGTGGATGGGCTACGCCGCTTATTACACCTCCTATGGCGGATCACAGCCGCCCCGGACAGGGGCCAAGCACGCCGCAATTGCCCCCTACGGTCCATTTCTGGCCGGCGATGGCGAGACTGTCTATCTTGCTATCCAGAACGAGCGCGAATGGTTGCGTTTTTGCGAAAAAGTGCTGGAGCGTCCGGACCTGGCTGCCGATTCCCGCTTTCAAAATAGCTCCAAGCGGGTGCAGCATCGCACAGAACTGGAAGAGATCATCATTGCAGTCCTGCAACAGCTCACTTGCGCAGAGATCATTTACCGGCTGGAGAACGCCCAGATCGCCAACGCCCGCTTGAACTCCGTGCAGGAGTTTGTTGACCATCCTCAGTTGGAGGCCCGGCAGCGCTGGAGGGAGATTGAATCACCGGTGGGGCCATTGCGCGCACTGGTTCCTCCGGTCACCATGGGAGGCGTAGAACCGTTGATGGGCCCCGTCCCATCGCTGGGCCAGCACACTCAGGCAATTCTAGAAGAGCTCGGGTTCGATGCTGAGACGGTCGCGGCATGGAAGAGCGCAGGGGTGATTTAAGATGCGTCTGGGAAAAACAACACCAAAGCCAAAAACCTTTTTTACCGCTGATTTGCGCTGATGGGAAATGAGGAACAATCAATGACAATCAAGCAAGGTTGGACAGGGCGCGTTTACGAAGATTTTGAAGTCGGCGATATTTACCAGCATCCGCTCGGCCGCACCGTCATCGCGGCCGATAACATCTGGTTCACGCTCCTGACGCAGAACACCAATCCCGTTCATTTCGATCACGCCTACGCTGCCAAGACTGAATACGGAAAGCCCCTGGTGAACTCCACCTTCACGTTGGCCCTGGTGACCGGGCAATCGGTGATGGATATCTCCCAGAATGCCATGGCCAATCTGGGCTGGGACGAGGTTCGCCTGCCCAATCCACTGTTTGAGGGCGACACGGTCTATTCGCGCAGCGAGGTGCTGGAAAAACGGGAATCCAAGTCGCGGCCAAACGTCGGCATTGTTCGAGTCAAGACCGTCGGGTTTACGCAGGAGGGCACGGTGGTCATTGAGTTCAAGCGCACCTTCATGGTTTACAAGCGGGGCCATGTTCCCCAGACCATGCAGTTTCCGGAGCCCAAGGTCAGTTCGTGAGGAAGGCAAAGGTCTTTTCACCGCTGATTTGCGCTGATTAA
>DATMMY010000292.1:0-5968 GCA_035569515.1 Candidatus Solibacter sp.
GCCGGCGTGATGGGCGGCTCGCGGCTGATTCACGCCCTGGCGCGTGAAGGAAATTTCCCAAAATCGTGGGGCAAGATTTCACTCAACACCGGAGCTCCTGTTGGAGGCGTGCTGGCGCTGGGTATCATGGCCGCGATTGCCTCCGTCATCATTGTTTCATTTGAGCTTGAAGAGGTAGCGGCCGTAGTTGGATCGGCGATCGTGTGTTGTGTCTATGCCGCTTTCATGTGGGCCGTTCTTCGCTTGCGCAAGACCCAGCCGAATGCGCGCAGGACTTTCCGCAGCCCGTTGCCTGTCTGGCTCCACTGGGTCCTGATTGTCGTTATGCCAATCGCCGGGGTTCTTGCGTTGTTTGGAATAAAGGACAGGACAATCCAGGTGCTCTCGACCGCAATAGGCTTGGTGGTGGCTTCCGCCGTTACGGTGCTATGGTCCACTCGATACAAGAACCAGGCGGAGCTGCGCTTGCAGGCAAAGGCTTCTTGAAGACCTCAACTCAGTGAGGAGAAGGGCTGGATGCAGTCTATAAAAAAGGACCCCGGAGCAGTACCGCTGGGCACGGCCCCGGAAATTGTTTCCGATTATGGCCATTATTGCCGTCCGGACCTGGTACGCATGTTGCAATCGCTCAGCCTCGACGCTGTTTACGAGCGCGCCGAGGGGGACTACATGTGGCAGCGGCGCGGAGAGCAACTGGTCAAGGTACTGGATTTAGTCGGTGGCTTCGGGGTCAATTTGCTGGGGCACTATCACCCCGAACTGGTAGCTGAGGAGTTGCGCCTGATACAAGAGCGGGTCCCCTTGATGGCCCAGGGCTCCTGCCGCCGGGGAGCCGCCCAGCTGGCCAAAGCGCTTTGCGAGCGCACCGGCGATTACACCGTGATCTTCACCAATACCGGGACGGAAACGGTGGAAGCCGCGCTCAAGCACCTGGCTCTGGAAAGACCGGAAAAACGTTTGATCTGCGCGGTGCGTGGCGCATTCCATGGCAAGACTACCGGGGCCATCCAGCTCACGTATTCCTACCGCGATCCCTACGTGCACATGGGTCCGGAAGTGCGGTTCATTGACATGCATGATCCCGCCGATTGGTCGGCGGTGGAGATGAGAATCGATGAAATTGGAGCCATCTTCATTGAGCCGATCCTGGGCGAAGGCGGGGTCAAGCCTCTGGCGGCTCCGTTTGTGGAGTGGATCAAGAAGATTCAATCCGAAACCGACATCCCAATCGTAGCCGATGAAATTCAAACCGGCTTCTACCGCACTGGAAGCTTTCTTGCCTGCCATGACCTGGGACTGGAGCCCGATTATATTTGTCTTTCCAAGGTGCTGGGCGGCGGCCTGGCGAAAATTGGAGCGTTGCTCATCAAGCGGGAGCGCTTTGTGGACGAGTTTTCGTTTAAGCACAGCTCCACCTTTGCCGAGGACGACCGAGGTTGTTACCTGGCGCTCAAGGCCATTGAGATTACGGAACGCGAGCAACTGGGCAAGCGTGCTCTGGAGACTGGAAGCTACCTGTTTGGCAAGTTGCAAGAGCTGCGCGGACGCTTTCCCGATCTGATTAAAGAGGTACGCGGACGGGGACTGATGCTGGGAATGGAGTTGCATGATATCTCCGATTCTCCCTCCAACGCGCTTCGAATGCTTTCCCAGCAGGAGTATCTGGGATATCTGGCGGCTGCATATTTGCTGAATGTTCACTGCATCCGTGTGGCGCCCACGTTGAGCGAGCGCTTTACCCTTCGAGTTCAGCCCTCAGCCTACATTCCCAAAACTGAAATTGACCGCTTTGTCGATGCCTTGCACATGTTTTGCGAAGCCTTGCGGGCTGCGGATGTTGCCCACCTTACAAGCTATCAGGTTGGTTGCCAGTCCGGTCCAATTGTGGACTTCAGCGGCACGCGTCTGAGCAGGCGAGAGGCCCCGCTCACGCCCAAACGCGTTGCCTTCATCGGCCATCTGCTGCAGCCGGAACACGCTCTTCTGTGGGACCCATCGCTAATTTCCTTGAAGCACAAGCTTCTTGAATTCATGGAGAAGCCTTCCCGTATCCTGCAAGGGACTATTTATGATCAGCTCAATGTACAGTCCATTACCGGGGAACAAGTGCATCTGAGCTATATCGGTCTTGATCTGACACCCAAGCAGATCATGGAGGGTATTTACACAAGAGATACCCAGTGGATGATGGACAAGATTGAAGATGCGGTAATGCAGGCGCGGGACTACGGATGCCAGGCGGTGGGCCTGGGAGCCTATACCTCTATCCTGTCAGGAAATTGCAAGCGCATTACGACCGAAGGCATTACTCTCACTTCCGGCAATTCGCTGACTGTGGGCATGGCCATTGAAGGCATGAAACATGCCGCGCACACGGCCGGCCTCGATATTCGAAAATCGAAACTGGCTGTGCTGGGGGCTACGGGCAATATCGGCGCGACCCTGGCTTTGATGATGTCGCCCCAGGTCGAAACTGTGTTGTTGGTAGTGCGGGATCCTGGTTCTCCCCGGGTCAAGAGCATGGTTGAAGAAATCGGGCAGGTGGCCCACAACCTTGAAGTTACCGATGATCTGCGGGAATTGCGCCATTGCAACCTGATCGCGGCGGCCTCCAACAATCCCGAACCGCTCATCCACGCGGAGCATTTATCCTCAGAGCCGGTTGTGGTTTGCGATGTGGCCGTGCCGGCGGATATTTCTCCGGAAGTTACATTGCACCGCCCGCTGGTTACGGTCATGCGGGGTGGGTTGGTCAAGCTGCCCAGGAATGAAGATTTCCTTATTGCAGGTCTGGACCTTGAGCCCGGATACGTGTTCGCCTGCATGGCGGAAACGCTGCTGATGGGGCTGGAGGGTACGACCACCTCTGTTTCGTTCGGGTCGATTAAGCCCGAGGGAGTCAACTGGGCCCTTCAAGCGGCACAAAAGCATGGTTTTACCCTGGGCAAGCTTGAACTCGCCGGGTCTTCAGCCGACGAACTGAAAGAGATGAAGGTGGCCCATGCCTGAACGACTTCAAGAGTCGTTTGGGGTGGCAGCACAGATCCACAGCCAGGCGGATTGGCGCAGTTTTGTTGAGCTTCTCAGGTACAGGGCCAGCAACCAGCCTGAGCAGGTTGCTTTTCTTTTTCCGCGGGACCGGGCTGCCAATGCCGACAACTTCCATCGCATTTCTTACGCTTCGCTGGACCAGCAAGCCAGGAGCATTGCCGCAACTTTGCAAGCGGCAGGAATTTCCGCTGGACAAAAAGTCCTTCTATTGCATCAGCCGGGGGCCGATTTCGTAACGGCATTCTTCGGCTGCCTCTATGCGGGCACGGTCGCCGTGACTACCTATCTTGGGCATCGGGGAAGGTTGAAGCAGGGCCTGCCGAAGATTGTAGAGCTACTCAAAGATGCAGAGTGCAGATGTATCCTGATGAGCACCGATGTCGCTCAGCCGTTCAAAGCAGCATGGGAAGAGGTGATTGGCGGGGGCGAGCATCAGGTGAACCAGCCTCCGGTGATTGCCAGCGACGATATTCCTCCCACGATTGCCGATGCCTGGCACCCCCCGGCGATTCATCGGGAGACTGTGACTCTTCTGCAATACACATCGGGATCAACCAGCCGGCCGCGTGGAGTGATGATCACGCACGGGAACCTCCTGCACAATTCGAGCCTGATTCAACGTGGATTTGAGTCGGGATCCTCCAGCGTGGGCCTTATATGGCTTCCTCCCTATCACGACATGGGATTGATTGGAGGGATTCTCCAGCCGGTTTTTGCGGGCTTTCCGGTTACGCTCATGTCGCCGCTTGCATTCCTGCAGCAACCGTTCAACTGGTTGCAGACCATTTCCAGGATTCGCGCGACCATAACCGGTGGTCCAAATTTTGCTTATGAGCTTTGCGTTCGCAAAGTCACTCCGGAACAATGCTCCACCCTCGATCTTAGCAGTTGGAAGATCGCTTTCAACGGCGCCGAACCAATCCACGCGGACACTATAAGGCGATTCTCCGCTGCCTTTGCTTCCTGTGGGTTCAATCCCAGAGCTTTCTATCCATGCTACGGCCTGGCGGAGGCCACGTTATTTGTGACCGGCGGCAAGGCGCTGGCTGGTCCCAGGGTTTTGCATCTCGACCGCAAAGCACTGGAACAGGACACAGCGCTCCTGGCAGGAACTACTTCTAAGGACATAAAAGCTGTTGTAGGCTGTGGAGAAGTTCCTTCAGACCAAAAGGTCGCGATTGTGGATCCTGAGAGCCGTTGCGCGTGCCCCGACAAATCTGTTGGTGAGATTTGGGTCTCGGGTCCGAGTGTATCGTCCGGTTACTGGAACCGTCCGGATGAAACATTTAACGCCTTTGTCGCCTATCGCTCAGATACGGGCGAAGGTCCGTTCCTGCGCACCGGCGATCTGGGATTTTTCCATCAGGGTGAACTGTTTGTTACCGGCAGGCTCAAAGACATCGTCATCATTCATGGGCGAAACTTCTATCCTCACGACCTGGAGATAACCGCCCAATCCAGCCATCCTGGACTACAGCCCGGCTCCGGCGCCATATTCTCGGTAGAATATGATGGACAGGAGCGGCTGGTGATAGCCCAGGAAGTTCAACGCGAAGCCTTGCGCACCGACCCTTTGGAAATGGTCTCCGCTATCCGGCAGGCGATTATCCGTGATTTTGACGTGCAGGCTTACGCGATTGTTCTGTTGAAGCCGGGACAAGTGCCTAAGACCTCCAGCGGCAAGATTCGACGGGCACTTTGCAAGAGCGCTCTGATGTCCAACTCTCTCGAAACCGTTCATCTCCACCCCGCTCCCGAAAGCCCATTTTGGAGGAAAGATGCAGCAGCTTGTGAAAGACCCTGAAGCGATCGAGCATTCAGGACATGCTTCGTCTCGTGGAGTGCGCCCTCTGAACGAGCGGGCCCGCAGGATAGAACGCCGTGTGACCCTGACCACCGTCCTTATCCCTTACGTGGGCCTTGCCGGGGGAATTCTTCTGTTCTGGAATCGCGGCGTCAACCTGCTCGACCTGACGGTATTCGGCGTGATGTATGCGGTAACAGTGCTCGGCATCGGAATGGGATTCCATCGCCTGATCGCCCATCGTTCTTTCCAGGCTGTACCTTTTCTTAAAACAACGCTGATTATTATGGGCTCCATGGCCGCTCAGGGGCCGGTAATCTTTTGGACGGCCATCCATCGCCGCCATCATTCCTATAGCGACCGCGAGGGAGACCCCCATTCTCCTCATCTTTACGGGTCTGGGGTTGGCGCGGTTCTGCGCGGCCTTTGGCATTCGCACATGGGATGGCTTTTCAATCACGAGCTTACCGACTGGGGAACCTATGTCCGCGACCTGTTGCAGGATAGAAAAATCTTCAAACTGAACCGGCTATATTTTGTCTGGATAGGCCTGGGACTGGTGCTGCCTGCCGCGGCTGAGGGGGCCATCACCAGAAGCTGGTCGGGAGTTGGGCGCGGCTTTCTCTGGGGCGGCCTCATCCGCGTCCTGATTGTTCACCACTCCACCTGGAGCATCAATTCGATTTGCCACGTATTCGGCAGCCGGCCCTATCAATTAAAGGATCGCAGCACCAATAATGCTATCCTTGCCATTCCAACGTTTGGGGAATCATGGCACAACAACCATCATGCATTTCCCAGTTCCGCGGTACATGGGCTGGAATGGTGGCAGGTGGATATTACCGGTTCCATGATTCGATTGCTTCAGAAGGCAGGCTTGGTTTCGGCAGTAAAGATTGCAAAGAAAAAGCAAATTGAATTAGAAGAGAAGCCGGCATAGGGAGTTGAACAAAAGGCTCAATGGCAAAGAAGAAAAAGGTCACCCCGATTACTGAACCCCCAAGCGAAGAAGCCATTCGTACATGGCTGGTTGAAAATATCGCAAGTGTAGTCAACATGGATCCCGGCAAAATTGATATTCATCAGACGTTCGATAACTACGGCCTGGATTCG
>DATMMY010000293.1:0-39138 GCA_035569515.1 Candidatus Solibacter sp.
CTGATTGCAAAATATGACCTGATCTTTGGCACAACCGGAACTTCGGATGAAGCCGCCGACATTTTCATTTCCAACCTGGAGATACCTGACCCTGCGGTCTTTGTCAGGGAATTTCAAATGCAGTTCGGGACGCAGGCGAAGATCATGGATGAGCTAGGCGCTGTATCCCTGGTGGGCTTTGGATTGGGTTCACGGCCAGCGTCCCTTCTGGAGGCTTGGACTCTTCTACACCATGCGGAAATCCCAGTTTTAAAAAGCTTCAGTTCGCGCGAGTCGTTTTCATTCGTGATGCCGGGCCGCTTCGTCACTGAAGCGGTGCGGTTGATGCATCGCGCTTTCATCGAATCCCGGCGGGAGAGGCTGAGCGTAGCTGTTTCTGCGGCTTCATCGCAAAGAAAAGGAGTAATGGCATGAGGATGTTTGAGCTTCTGGAGTCAGAGGTAAGAACTTATTCGCGTTCTTTCCCCGTGGTCTTTACCAAAGCACGCGGTTCGCGCCTGACCGACGACGCAGGCAAAGAATACCTTGATTTCTTCAGCGGGGCCGGCGCATTGAATTATGGCCATAACGATCCGCGCATGAAGCAGCGGATCATCGATTATTTGCAGAATGATGGGGTCATCCACAGCCTGGACATGGCCACAACTGCCAAGGAGCAATTCCTGGCAAAGTTTGATTCAGTGATCCTCAAGCCCCGCAAGCTGGAATACAAGATCCAATTCACCGGCCCTACCGGCACCAATGCCGTAGAAGCCGCGCTGAAGCTGGCGCGCAAAGCCACTGGACGGCATACCGTTGTTCACTTCCTGAATTCCTTTCACGGCATGAGCATGGGTTCGCTCGGAGTGACAGGCAGCATCAGCAAGCGGGCCGGTGCGGGCGTTCCCCTGCACTACACGCACCCCATGTTCTTTGATGGAGACCTGGGCCCCAAAGTGGACAGCCTGGATTGCCTGGAAGCACTACTGGAAAATCCCGGAAACGGAATCGGCATTCCAGCGGCCGTCATTGTGGAGACCATACAAGCGGAAGGTGGAGTTAAGGTTGCTCGCGTGGAATGGCTGCGCCGCCTTGGCCAGATCGCCAAGCATTACGGCATCGTGCTGATCATTGATGACATTCAGGTGGGATGCGGACGAACGGGAGACTTCTTCAGCTTCGAAAAAGCCGGTCTCCGTCCGGACCTTGTCTGTTTATCAAAATCCATCAGCGGTTGCGGGTTGCCCATGGCGTTGTTGCTGATTCGTCCAGAGTTAGATGTCTGGCAGCCGGCAGAGCATACAGGAACTTTTCGCGGCAACAATCTGGCTTTTGTTGCAGCTACGGAAGCCCTTTCCTACTGGGAAGACCAGGTCTTCAGTGATGCAGTTCGCGAAAAAGGGCAGTATGCAGTGCGGCTGCTCGAGAGCATCGTTGAGAGGCATCCGGCAGCGAAAGCCTCTGTGCGCGGCCGCGGTCTTATTCAGGGCCTGGTGTTTGAAGAAGAGGGCTTGGCACAAGAAATTTCCCGAAGCGCTTTCGAGCAAGGGGTGATTATCGAAACCTGCGGCCCCCGCGACGAGGTCCTGAAACTTCTGCCTGCCCTCACCGTCAGCAACGCCGAACTGGAGCAGGGAACCGCCATTATTGAGCACAGTCTCAAAGCGATTTTGCAGGGCAAGAGCACGAAAAGTCTGGCTTTTGCCCACTAGATCACCAGATCAAAGACTACCCGTACACATTTGATACGAAGCGGGTGGGTGTAACTCAACTCGAACAAAAGAGTCTTTCGACATGGCTGAAAATAAGCTGGAACAACTGAAACAGAAATACGGATTAGACGGGTCGGAAATTGCAATCATCGGCATGTCATGCCGTCTTCCGGGGGCCAACAATATAGAAGAGTTCTGGGCCTGTCTCCGTGACGGCAAAGAGTCTCTTTCGCGTGTCTCGCACGAGGACTTGAGGCGGGGAGGCCTGGATCCCACAGCGCTCGACAGTCCTCATTATGTGCCTCTTGTTCCAGTGCTGGACGACATTGAGCACTTCGATGCGGGATTTTTTGGCTACACCGCGTTGGAAGCGAAGGTCATGGACCCCCAGCAGCGCATTTTCCTGGAGTGCGCCTGGGAGGCGTTTGAAGATGCGGGTCACTTGCCGGAGAATTACGGCAAAACGATCGGAGTTTTTGCCGGGGCCAAGACAAATACGTATCTCTTCAATCTTTTTTCCAATCGTGACTTCTTCCGCAAACTCGATCTCTTCCAGGTTGCGCTTGGCAATGACCTGGCATGCATGGCGACCCGCGTTTCGTACAAGTTTGGCCTGCAAGGCCCAAGCTACGCACTGCATACAGCCTGCTCTACGTCGCTGGTTGCAGTGCATCTCGCCTGCCAGAGCCTTCTTCTGGGGGAGTGCGATATGGCGCTGGCAGGTGGCGCTGCCATCAATGTGCCCCAGCGAAGAGGGTATCAGTATCAAAAAGGCGGCATTCTATCGCCTGATGGACATTGCCGTACCTTTGACGAACAGGCCCAAGGCAGTAATTTCGGCAACGGCGTAGGTGCAGTGGTGCTCAAGCGCCTGGAAGATGCCATCGAAGACGGCTGCCATATCTATGCTGTGATCAAAGGCTCGGCCGTAAACAATGACGGCGCTCAGAAGGCCAGCTATACCGCTCCCGGAGTTGAAGGCCAGACCAGGGTGTTGCTCGATGCCATGGCCGCGGCCAACGTGGATGCCGATTCGATTTCCTACATTGAGGCGCATGGCACCGCCACCGATCTCGGCGATTCCATCGAGATGCTGGCCTTGATCAATGCTTTTCGCGCCACATCCAGCAGGAACAATTACTGCGCGATCGGCTCCGTAAAAACCAATATCGGCCACCTTGAGACGGCGGCCGGAATTGCAGGGCTGATCAAAACCGCGCTCGCGCTCCATCACAAGCAGCTTCCGCCCAGCCTTCATTTCCAGCAGCCGAACCCGAAGATTGATTTTCAGAACAGCCCCTTTTACGTCAACACTAAATTGTCCGAGTGGAAGGACGATGGGTCGCCTCGCCGGGCCGGCATCAGCTCATTTGGAATCGGAAGCACCAACTCCCACGTAGTCCTGCAAGAGGCCCCGCAACTGGAGCAATCCAGTGTTTCGCGTCCCTTTCAACTGCTTTTGTATTCCGCCCGAAGCGAGAACGCGCTGGAGGCGGCGCACTCGCAGCTTGTTCAGCACCTGGAGACGACGGCAGACAAAAGTGACGCGTATCTCGCTGATCTTGCCTATACGCTTAAAGTTGGACGCAAGAATTTCGCCTCTCGTCGCGCTTTGGTATGCCGTAACGCGGAAGATGCGAGTACGGCGCTCAAAACACACGATCCTGCACGGATTCTCACTTCTTGCGAAGAAACTTTCAACCTCCCGGTCGTGTTTCTCTTCCCCGGTCTTGGGGACCACTATCCGGGTATGGGACTTGAACTCTATCGGAACGAAGCGACGTTTCGCGAACACGCAGACCGTTGCGCTGAGTTGCTGAAGCCGCATTTGAAACTCGATATTCGTGAGGTGCTTTTCCCGCAGGCGGCGCCTGAGCGTGTCAACGCCAATTCCTCAAGCCCCAGACCAGACTTGCGGCGCATGCTGGGTAGATCAGGCGGTAACGATGAGGCCAAACAACGGCTGAATCAAACCTCCATCGCTCAGCCTGCAATTTTTGTGGTGGAGTACGCTCTCGCTCAACTCTGGATGGAGTGGGGAATCCGTCCTCAGGCGATGATTGGTTATAGTCTGGGCGAATATGTGGCCGCATGCCTTGCCGGTGTGCTCTCGCTCGAAGACGCGTTGGAACTGGTGGCCAAACGGGCCCTGATGATCCAGAACCTGCCGCCCGGCGCCATGCTGGCTGTTCCTATGGGTCAGCAGGAAGTTGGGCCGCTTATGGCCAGACATCATCTCTCATTGGGTGCTGTGAACGGGCCTGCAATGTGTGTGCTTTCCGGCCCGGTGGATGCAATTGAAGCCATGGAAAAAGAACTGGGACAAAATCAGGTTGTTTGCCGCAGACTCGAAACAACTCATGCGTTCCATTCAAGAATGCTGGATGGCCTTGCCGCCCCGCTGACAGCGCTGGCCGCAAAGTTTGAACTGCATGCGCCCCGCATCCCTTTTGTTTCCAATGCTACAGGGTCGTGGATTCGCAATGAGGAGGCCCTTGATCCCGGCTATTGGGCGCGTCACATGACGGGACCTGTACTCTTTGACAGCGGAATCACCACGTTGTTCAAAGAACAGAAAAGGATTTTCCTGGAAGTGGGGCCAGGCCAGGGTCTTACTTCATTTATCAAGCAACATCCAGCGTGCCCGGCGGAAGTTGCGCAACTTACATTCTCATCCTTACCAGGCTCTTACGATCGCCGTCAGGAACTTGGATTCCTGCTGGAAAGCCTGGGAAAATTGTGGCTCTCTGGACAGAGGATCGACTGGAAAGGTTTTTATTCGCAGGAGAATCGTCAGCTCGTTCCGCTGCCTACCTATCCCTTCGAGCGCCAGCGGTACTGGGTAGATCCGCCTGATGTGCAGGTGGAAGACGGGCCGGCGCAGGTCAAGCTCGAGAAGAAGAAGGACATTGCGGACTGGTTGTACAGACCTGTATGGCGTCCCTCGAGTGGAACAACAAAGCAGCCCGACGCATCCAAAGCGCATTGGCTAATTTTCATTGATGACTACGGTCTGGGAAACGCGGTTGCGCAGCGGTTACTGAATGACGGTCATCGGGTCATTACTGTCCGCGCTGGCGAGACATTCGCGAAAAATAGTGGAAGTGAATTCACCATCAATCCCGACCGGCAGGCCGAGTATCTGACATTGCTTACGGCGGTCAGGCAGCAAGGTAAGATTGAAAAGATTCTTCATCTCTGGAGTCTTTCTCGGGCCGGCGATACCGGGTCCGGTGACGAATCCTTTGATCGTGCTCAGCGGTTTGGCTTCTATGGACTGCTATTTCTTGCCCAGGCTTTAGGCAGGCAGGCGCTGACGGAAACTATCTGCATTGAAGTTGTTACCAACTTCCTGCAACAAGTTACCGACCGGGACACAATCCACCCCGAAAAAGCCACAATGCTGGGACCCATCCACGTTATTCCCCAGGAGTTTCCTAAGATCGCCTGCCGCAGTACTGACGTAGCCGTGAATGGAGATGAAGACGAAGCAGCCATCCATCATGTAGCGGCACAGATGATTGCTGAGTTCCAGGTGGAGCCGGAGCCAGTGGTGGCATACCGCAATGGGCAGCGTCTCGTACTGAATTATGAAGCGTGCAGTGTAGAAAGCGCAGAGAAGGGTGGAGAAACGCGGTCGAAGTTGCGCGATAAAGGCGTCTATCTGATTACTGGAGGCGTAGGTGGCCTGGGCCTTGTTCTCGCAGAGCATCTGGCAAAAAGCGTTCAGGCCCGCCTGGTGCTTACCGGGCGGTCTGCGCTCCCTGATCGTTCTGAATGGACGCGGCTGCTTGCAGAAAATAAACAGGGTAGCGTCGTAGAAAAGATCAGGGCTATTCAACGGATTGAGGAATTGGGGTCGGAAGTGTTAACCGCCGCTGCCGATGCAAGTAATTACGAGCAGATGCAGCGAGCGGTGGATGAGGGTATTCAGCGCTTTGGCGCGATCCATGGTGTTATCCATCTGGCTGGTGTTCCTGGTGGCGGCATCATTCAATTGAAGACGAGAGAAATGGTGGAGAAGATCTTCGCTCCCAAAGTAAGGGGCACTCTGGTTTTGGAGAAGATCTTCAGCGGCCACAATCTTGATTTTCTTGTTCTCTATTCCTCCATTGCTTCAGTCCTGGGCGAAGTAGGGCAGGCTGATTATTGCGGCGCCAGCGCTTTCCTTGACGCATATGCGCGCAAGAATGCCATCGGCGGACAATGGCCCACGCTCGCCATCAACTGGGAAATCTGGCAGGAGGTTGGGATTGGTGTCAATACCGAAGTTCCGGCCCATATCAGGAAGCTGCGCCAGGAGATGTTGGCTAATGGAATTCTGCCTTCGGAAGGTGTCAACGTTTTTGACCGTGTTCTTGCCAGCGATCTCCCTCAGGTAATCGTATGCCCGCAGGATTTGCAGGGACGAATGGAATTGGGCAAGTCCTTGACGGCCGATCGCTTCCTGCAAGAACTGAATAAGCAGCGTACCGCACAGCCACAATCGCCAAGACGGGTGATGGGCACCAGCTTTGTCGCCGCGGGCGGTAGCGGTCTGGAGCAGAAAATCGCGGAGGTTTGGCAGCGCATTCTGGGGCGCGACCAGATCGGAGTTCACGATAATTTCTTCGATTTGGGCGGCAACTCCCTTCTGGGACTGCAACTCGTTTCCGAGTTGAGCCAGGAACTCGATATTCAGATTGCTCCGGTTACGCTATTTGAATTTCCAACGGTGCGGGCGTTGACCCAGCATCTGAACCCTGAAGCGGACCAGCAATCCGAGCAAGCCCAGCAAATCAGTGAAAGAAGAAAGCAATCGCGGGAAACAAAGCGCTCCGAGATTGCGATCATCGGCATGGCCGGACGCTTTCCGGGCGCCGATAACATTGAGGAGTTCTGGAAAAATCTGTATGACGGAAAAGAAACTGTTTCATTCTTTACGGATGAAGAACTCCTGGCGGCCGGAGTTGATCCTGCGGTTTTGCGCAACCCACGTTATGTCAGGGCAGCGTCAGTCCTGGAGAATATCGGCTATTTCGACGCTGCTCTTTTCGGATACGCGCCCCGCGAAGCGGAGGTCATGGATCCACAACACCGAATTTTTCTGGAGTGCGCATGGGAAGTCCTGGAGCGTGCTGGCTATAATCCTTACACTTATCCGGGCTTGGTCGGCGTGTTTGCCGGTTCCAACCTGAGCACGTACCTGCTCAAACTCTATGCAGATTCACGCGTCAAAAATTCCGTAAATCAGCTGCAAGCCCTTATTGGCAATGACAAGGACTCGCTTACCACCACGGTTTCCTACAAGTTGAACCTGCGTGGCCCAAGCATCGCCGTCCAGACTTTCTGTTCAACTTCTCTGGTTGCGGTAAACATGGCATGCCAGAGCCTGCGCCACGGGGAGTGCGATATGGCGCTTGCTGGCGGCATTCGAGTGGTCGTGCCAGACCGGCAGGGGTACGTCCATGAACCAGGTGGTCTATGGCCGGCCGACGGGCATACGTACTCTTTCGATGCAAAGGGAAATGGCAGTCCTTTCGGCAATGGCGTGGGAATCGTTTGCCTGAAGCGGCTCGAAGACGCGCTGGCCGATGGCGACCACATTCATGCGGTAATCAAGGGCACTGCGATCAATAACGATGGCGCGGGCAAGGCTGGCTATACCGCTCCAAGCGTTCAAGGCCAGTCAACGGTGATTCAGGCGGCGTTCGAGGATGCAGGCGTGGAACCGGAGACCATCAGTTATGTCGAGGCACACGGCAGCGCAACCGAACTGGGCGACCCCATAGAAATTTCGGCCCTCAGCAAAGCCTTCAGGATGCGCACGGAAAAGAAAAACTTCTGCGCCATCGGATCGGTGAAGTCTAACTTTGGTCATCTGGACCGTGCCGCCGGAGTCACGGCCCTCATCAAGACAACCTTGGCGTTGGAGCATCAGCAGATACCTCCCAGCATCAACTTCACCGAGCCTAATCCGAACATTGACTTCGACAACAGTCCGTTCTTTGTCAACACTGCGCTCCGGGCTTGGGAGAAAAATGGCGATCCACGACGGGCCGGCGTGAACTCCCTTGGAGTTGGCGGTACCAACGTGCACGTGATTGTAGAAGAGGCCCCGGTGGTCGAGCCGTCAGGACCATCGCGCCCTTGGCAGCTTCTCATGATTTCCGCCAAGTGCGAGGTGGCGCTCGATCAAATTGGAGCCCGGCTTGCAAACCATCTCGCTTTGCACCCCGAACTAAATATCGGAGACGTGGCCTACACGCTGCAAGTAGGTCGAAAGCCGCTTGAATATCGCAGAATAGCGGTCTGCCAAGACATTGAAGATGTGAAACATGTCTTCAATTTCGGCGATCCCAAACGATTGGTCAGCGCCTACCGCGAAGAGGCCGAATGCACAGTGGCCTTTATGTTCCCGGGCATGGGCGCCCATTACGTCAACATGGCCCGCGGTTTCTATGATGCCGAACCGGCGTTTCGTCAGGCTGTAGACCGTTGTGCTGAAGAGCTTGTTCAATATCTAGGCTTGGATCTGCGCAAAGATTTATATCCCGAAAGCACAGATGATGTGACGCACGCGCAAAACGGCAGCGCTACGCCGGATTTACGCAAGATGCTGAAGCGCCGCAACGGCTCTGAGGCTGCTGGCAGAATCGACCGGACTGATGTGAGCCAGCCACTGCTATTTGTCATTGAATATGCCCTGGCGCAGTTGTGGATGGAGTGGGGTATCAAGCCCAAGGCAATGATCGGTTATAGCCTGGGTGAATATGTGGTGGCTTGCCTTGCGGGAGTGTTGTCGCTTGAAGATGCATTGAAGCTGGTGGCTGAGCGGGCCAAGCTGATTCAAAGCTTGCCGCCAGGCTCATTGCTGGCCGTTGCCCTTTCGGCGGATCAACTCAAGCCATTCCTCGATGATGAGCTTTCGCTCATGGCCATCAATGGCCCCGAACAATCTGTGGTGTCGGGACCTGTGCCGGACATTGAGGCCCTGGAAGGCAAATTGACCGAAGGCGGAATTTCCTGCCGGCGACTTGAAGCGTCCCATGCTTTCCACTCCAGAATGATGGAACCAATTTTCGAGCGGGTGAGGGAACTGGCCAAAGGCATTCAACTCAATGTTCCGCAGATACCGTACATCTCGAACGTAACCGGGACTTGGATTACACCCGAAGAAGCCACGGATGCGGCGTATTGGGCACGCCATATGTGCCAGTCTGTGCTCTTCTCGCAGGGCGTTGGAGAGCTATGGAAGATGCCTGGGCTCGTACTTCTGGAGATGGGTCCACCAATGCTTTCCAGCATTGTGTTACAGAGCGCGAGCGCTGATAATCAGCGTCCCGCGCTGAGCTGCCTGCGTCATTCTTATGAGACACAGCCCGATCTTGCGCATGGGCTGCAGGTCCTGGGAAAACTCTGGCTGATGGGCATAGAACCAGACTGGCAGAAATTCTATGCCAGCGAAAAACGTCATCGCGTGCTGCTGCCCGCTTATCCTTTCCAGCGCCAGCGCTACTGGATTGAAACCCGCGACGATCAGCAACGACTAACGGACAGGATCGCAGGCGATCCATTGCACGGAACTGAATGGTTTTACGTGCCTTCGTGGAAGCGCAGCCAGGCCGCTCCTGCGAATTCACTCAAGTCCACTGGAAACCGCGGCAAATGGTGGATTTTCACAGATGCCCTCGGGGTTGGCAATGAGCTTGCTAGCCAATGGGAAGGTAAAGGCGCCAGCGTAATCCGGCTGGGCCACGATGTCTGTGCCGGAGATTACTCCTCTATCCTTAATATATGTGCCGCCAATGGATTGCCTGATGGAATCGTCTACCTCTGGGGGCTAACGCCTGACGGCCCCGGTCAAGCTTCTGTGTCCAAGAGTGAGCACTTCCATCAAAGCCTGAGCGTGCTTGGTCAGGCTTTGCATGGGTTAGACGTTCCCGATGCTTTGCCTGCCTGGATCGTTGGCAATTATCTGCATGACGTAACGGGTGAGGAAGAGTTGCAACTGGAAAAAGCCGCCTTGCTTGGGTCCGCTCTTGCGCTGTCACGTGAGATTCCTGGCCTGAAGATAAAAACAATTGATCTTCCAGCATCTTCCTCCATCGGAAAAATAGCAGAACGGATTACTTCCGAAATAAATTCCGATCTGCCGGAGCGCGTCATTGCATACCGTGCCGGGCGGCGCTGGACGCCAACTCTTTCGGTCGCCACACCCGGCGCCCAGGTGACATCGCCGGTAAAAGAGCACGGAGTCTACCTGTTGGTGAATGGGCTGGGCCCGCTGGGAAAAAGGTTTGCCGAGTACCTGACCCGAAACGTACATGCCAAGCTAGCCCTGGCCGAATCTGAAGGATTCCCAAGCAGGGAGTTGTGGGATGACTGGCTGGTCGCCGATTCCGGCGCAAACCTTATCAGTAACAAGATTCACCAGATTCGGCAGCTTGAAAGTGAGGCGGATGTTTGCGTCCTGAGCGCTGATCTTTCAAGTGAAGAGCAGGCCCAATCCATGGTTCAGCACACGCTCAAACATTTTGGCGCTCTTGATGGAGTCTTCTATTTCTTCGATGAACAAAAGACGCGAGGCAAGACGCTGGACAACATCGAGAGCGCACTGCTCGCCCTGGACAAAGCTTTAGACCAGTGCGAACCGGGCTTCAGGATTTTGATGTCACCTCCGCCGTCGGTCCAGTTGCCGGCGGAAGAATCTACACTCACGTTCTTCCTCGATGGCTTTGCCGCCCGGAGCGCTCGCCAGGAATCACAGTCGTGGACAAGCGTGACCTGGCTCCTGTCTGATGAAAAAGGCGCGGCTCAGGACAAAGCAATTGCCACGCTCTTCCAGCTTCCACTTGCCGCAAGCCTGATTGTGTCTCCGGAGCCTCTGGGCGATGGCTGGAACAAATTCGATGCAGCGATGGACATGTCGCTAACGGCGCAAGAGGCCAGCCCCATATCGAGCTATCCCAGGCCTAATCTTCGCGTAGCCTATGCCGCACCCAGCACGCCGACGGAAGAAACTCTTGCCCAGCTCTGGAGAGAATTGCTGGGCGTAAAAGAAATCGGCGTTCATGACAACTTTCTTGATCTCGGCGGTGATTCGCTGATGGCCACCCGGCTCATCTCTCGCATGAAAGACGTTTTCCAGCAAGACGTGCCGGTACGGCTGGTCTTTGAAGCCTCAACCATCGGAGAGCTGGCCAAGGCCGTGGATGAAACCCAGGCTGGCAGTGTTGACCAGGATGACATGAATGAATTGATGCAGATGCTCGATCAGCTCTCGGAGGACGAAGTGGAGCAGGAGCTATTAAAGAGAAAACAATCATTGGGGCAGGGAGCGTGACATGGAGCAGACTATGCTGAAAGCCGAAACGGCAGCTCCGCAGCCCGTCCCCACCTTGCCGGCAAAAAAGCGTAAACACAAGGTTCTGCGCGTAATCTCCCTTGTGCTGCTTGCGCTGATTGTGGGAGCGTTTGTTCTTGGCGAGTGGCTCATCCGCCGTTCCTGGCCGGAAACTTCAGGTACTCTGACCGCCGCTGGACTCCAGTTGCCGGTAGAGATCTTGCGCGACCGCTGGGGAATGCCTCACATTTATGCGCAGAACACTCACGATCTCTTCTTTGCGCAAGGTTACGCGCAGGCCCAGGACCGGTTGTGGCAGATGGAGTT
Source organism: Candidatus Solibacter sp. (assembly GCA_035569515.1). Lineage (GTDB taxonomy): Bacteria > Acidobacteriota > Terriglobia > Terriglobales > Acidobacteriaceae > Angelobacter. Next base: position 11,344 of record DATMMY010000293.1, read on the forward strand.
TACCCGCCAAACCGCCAACGGAACACTAAGCTCTTTCCTCGGGGCAGACACGCTCAGAATTGACAAAACTGTACGTACTGTGGGGTTGAGAAGAATTGCTGAACGGGACTGGGGCAACATTAAGGGCGAGGAACGCGAGGCAATACAGGCGTTCAGTGATGGCATCAATGCTTATATTGAGAGTCATCGGGGGAGGCTTCCTGTTGAGTTCAAGTTGATGGGCGTGAGTCCTAAGCCATGGAAACCTCAAGACAGCCTGGTAACTGTAGGAATAATCTCCTGGATTCTCGCGGAAAATGCCGGCTTCGAGCTTTCCCGCGCACATTTCATCGCGAACTCTGGAGACGCGGCTGCCAAAGAGTTGCTCCCGCCTTACAATGAAGGCGCTCCATTCATTATCCCGGCAGAAGCAAATGACTATTCCGTGTTGCGGTCTGTTCCTATGGAACATTCACCGTTGATGGACGCGCTGCTGGGCAGGGCCGGACCTAACGTGGGCAGCAATGGTTGGGTGGTGCGCGGAAGTCGCACAGCCACCGGAAGTCCCATACTGGCAAACGATACTCATCTGGGGCTCTTCATGCCTTCATCCTGGTATGCCACAGGTCTTCATTTCGGCGATCTGGATGTAGTGGGATATTCCTTCGTCGGGGCCCCCGGTATCGTGATCGGCCACAATCAGCAAATAGCCTGGGGTATTACCGATCTGGTTGGTGATGTTGAGGATTTCTACACGGAAAAGCTCGATGATCCTGCGCATCCGCAGCGCTATGAATTTCAAGGAAAGTGGCGTGATCTGAATAAGGTGATGGAGACCATAGAGGTCAAAGGCCAATCGCCAGTCACTCTGGAAGTCCAGAGCACTCACCATGGCCCGCTGGTCAGCAATCTTGGCGGAAGATTCAAGTACCCACAGCCTCTGGCGCTGTCATGGACAGGCGACAAATGCGAGACCGCAGTAGGCGCGGTGCTGGCATTGAATCGCGCAAAAGATTGGAACGAGTTTCGGGCTGCTCTTGGACTGTGGGATGGGCCTGATATGAATTTCCTTTATTCCGACCGGAACGGAAATATAGGCTATCAGGCAACCGGACGAATACCGGTCCGCTCTGCCAACCATTCGGGTGCAATTCCTGTGCCGGGATGGACTGGAGAATATGAATGGAAGGGTTACATCCCTCCGGCGGAACTCCCCAGCGAACTGAATCCCCCGGCGGGCATGATCGTCGCTGCCAATCAAAAGGCGGTCTCAGACCGCTTTCCTTATCACTTGGGTTACGAGTTTGCTGATCCCTTCCGGGCCATCCGTATCCAGCAACTCCTGGTTGCCAATCCACGCCTGGGTATCGAAGACATAAAGAAGATGCAGGCAGATGATTACGAGCTTCCTGCCAAAGAATTGCTTCCTTACCTGGCCGTGGTTAAGCCTGGGAATGATCTGGAAGACAAAGCATTGAAAGAAGTCCAGGCCTGGGACTTTCATTGCTCTATCAATGAGACAGGGCCGGCCATCTTCCAGACCTGGTACCGCTTTCTTTTGAAGGACACCGTTGGCGATGAATTGGGACCCAAACTGACTGACGAATACATGGAGTATTACTGGGTTCACGTTCCCGTCATGATTAATCTTCTGAAGCAAAAAAACCATCCGTTTTTTGACGACACTCGCACGCCGCAGGTCGAAAATCGTGACGATATCGTCCAGCGCAGCTTTCATGACGCTGTGGAGTGGTTGAGCAAGCGTTACGGAACGGACCCAAAAAACTGGAACTGGGGAAAGATGCACACTCTGACATTCCGCCACCAGCCTCTGGGGCTGGCCCAGATTCCTGTCTTATCGAAGTTGTTTAGCTCTGGGCCGCTCCCCGACCCGGGATGCGATCGTTTCACCATCAACTCAGCATGGTTCAGCCTTGACGATCCTGAACATCCCTTCATTGTGGATGGAGGCCCCTCGCAGAGAATCATTATGGACTTAAGCTCGTGGGACAACACGTTGGCCGTGAACAGTACCGGCCAAAGCGGTCATCTTTTCAATGTGCACAGAGACGATGAGCTTTCACTATGGAAAAACATGCAATACCATCCCATGTTTTTCACCCGTAAAGCCGTGGAAGCTGATCTTGCCAGCACACTAAAGCTGATTCCTGCTGAAAAAAGAGAGTCCCAGGCTGCTTTGGCCGGCAACCAGTCAGGGAGCCAGAGGTGAAATCATCATGTCGAATGTAGCTGCCGAAAAGGCTTTAACTCCTAAAAAACGCGAACTGCTGGAACTTCTGCTGAAGGAAAAAAAGCAGAAAGCGGAGGGCCAGCCGGCGAAGCCTGTGGCTGCGCCCATTTCTAAACGGAGTGTCTGCAGCCCCGCGCCCCTCTCCTTCGTGCAACAGCGCCTTTGGTTCATTGAGCAGCTTACCCCTGGCACCCCGGCATTCAATATTCCGCTGGCAGTGCGGTTGCGGGGCATTCTAAACATCAACTTGCTGCGCAAAGCATTGAACGAAATCGTCCAGCGTCATGAGACCCTGCGCACTGGCTTTGCTTCACCACAGGGAACACCTTCGCAATTGATCGTGCCTTCAGCGAATCTTCACGTTCCCGTAGTGGACCTGCGCACGTCACCGCCGGATGGAAGAATGCAGGAAGTGCAAAAGCTGGTCACGGAGGATTGCCAGCGTTCCTTTGATCTCGCTCAGCCTCCCCTGGTTCGCATTTCGCTTGTGCAGCTCGATAACGACGATCAGGTCCTGATCGTCGTGATGAATCATCTCATCGGTGATTTCTGGTCAATAAGGCTGCTGATCAAAGAACTGGCGCACCTCTATGAGGCCTTTTCTACATCGCAAGTCCCTTCTTTGCCCGAACTGCCTATTCAGTACGCAGATTACGCCGTCTGGCAGAGAGAATGGCTCCAGGGTTCGAGTTATCAGGCAGAGCTTGCCTATTGGAAGAACCAGCTTGCAGGAATGCCTGAAGAATTAGATCTACCCTTCGATCATCCGCGTCCTGCAATACAAAGTATCTGGGGCGCAAAGCATGTCTCGAAAATTCCCAAAACGGTAGACGATCGGCTGCGGGCGCTTGGCCGTCAACATGGCGCATCCTTGTTCATGACATTGCTGGCATGCTGGAAGGCTTTGTTGAACCGCTACACGGGACAGGAAGATATCGTGGTCGGAGCGCCAGTGGCCAACCGCAACCGCTCCGAATACGAAAACATAATTGGGCCGTTCGTGAACTCCGTGCTGCTGCGTACCGATGTCTCCGGGGACCCATCATTTCTGGAATTGCTCGCGCGTGTGCGCGTAATGGTTTTTGACGCTTTCAGCCATCAGGATTTTCCCTTTGAGCGCCTTGTGGAGGTCCTGCAGCCGGCGCGCAATATGAGCCGTAATCCCCTGTATCAGACAGACATCATTCTGCAAAACGCTCCTGGTGGCGTCTACCGGGTATCAGGAATGTCTTTCGAGCCGCTGCCGGCGGAAACCGGCACTGCCCAGCTCGATATGTCATTGGATCTGCGGGAGGAGCCGGATGGCATTAAAGTAACGCTCGAGTATGATACCGACCTCTTTGAGCGCGATACCGTCTCGCGCATGGTCAATCACTATATACGGCTGGTGGACCAGGTTTCGAACGATCCCAGGTTGTGCGTTGCGGAAATACCTCTGTTGCTGGAAGCTGAAGAGCGGCAGTTGCTGGTCGAATGGAACAATACGGCCAGAGCTTTCAATTTGGATGCGGTCTATTCGCATTTGTTTGAACAGCAGGTCCGCGAGCATCCGCACGAGCCGGCAGTAATTTGCAATGGCCAGCGGCTGACGTATGAACAGCTAAACAAGCGCGCGAATCAACTTGCTCATTTGATGATGGAACAAGGCATCGGTGCTGAGACGGTGGTGGCTCTATTGGCTCCCCGGAGCATTGATCTGCTGGTGGGCATTCTGGCTGTTTTCAAAGCTGGCGCAGCCTATATGCCCCTTGATCCCGATCATCCGGCTCCACGCCATCTGCAGGTGTTACAACAGAGCCGCGCTCCGTTGATCGTGAGTGCCACAGGATGTCTGCCCGTTCTGCAGGAAGCTGTGAATCAACTCGAGCCGCAGCAGGCTCCAAAAATTCTTATCTTTGAAGACCTGACACTGGCTCAGGTTCCCGCGGAGAATCCGCCGCTGCGGTGTGCTCCAGAAAACCTTGCTTACGTGCTGTTTACTTCCGGCTCTACAGGCGCGCCCAAAGGAGTCATGATTCATCACCGAGGCATGATCAATCATCTCCTGGCCAATACCGAAGCACTGGGCATGACCAGCTCTGACGTAATGGCCCAGACCGCATCGCAGTGTTTCGATATTTCCGTGTGGCAATTCCTTACACCCCTGATTCTCGGTGGCCAGGTGCACATTTTTAGCGACGATGTCACAAAAGATCCGCCACGTATGCTCCGTGAGGTGGATCGGCACGGAATCACCATCTTTGAAACTGTTCCATCCCTGCTCCAGGTAGCGCTTACAGAAACGCGTGGTGCAGATGCTCCGGGACTGCATGCTCTCAGATGGCTTCTGCCTACTGGAGAGGCGGTTTCTCCACAACTGTGCCGCGAGTGGTTCAATGAATATCCCAACATCCCGCTGATGAACGCTTATGGGCCTTCCGAATGTTCTGATGATGTAACACTCCATCCCATTCACCAGTTCCCCTCGGAAGACAGTTTGCGGGTCTCAATCGGATATCCGGTGGCCAATCTTCAGGTCAGCATTCTCGACAACAACCTGAGGCTGTCATTAATAGGAGTGCCAGGTGAGCTGTGTGTGCGTGGTGTAGGTGTTGGCAGAGGATATCTGGCCCAGCCTGACCGCACCGCAGCAGTCTTTGTGCCGGACCCTTTCAGCAGAGAAGCGGGCGCGCGCATGTATCGCAGCGGTGACCGTGCCCGTTACCTTCCCGATGGACGGCTGGAATTCCTCGGGCGCATGGATTACCAGGTCAAAGTCCGCGGTTTCCGCATTGAGTTGGGAGAAATTGAAGCGGTCCTGCGCAACGAAGAATCCGTGCAGGAGACTGTAGTCATCGTGCGTGAAGACACACCTGGCGACCGCAGGCTGGTCGCCTATGTTGCCCCGCGCCAGGGTCGGCAATGCGACGCAAGCGTGTTGCAGAACTACCTCAAACAAAGATTGCCGGAGTACATGGTCCCTGCCGCGTTTGTAGCAATGGATCGTCTGCCGCTCACATCCAACGGAAAGGTGGACCGCAAAGCCCTGCCGATTCCGGACAAAAAATTAACTGCAGAGGAGTTTGTCGCGGCGCGTAATCCCGCAGAAGAAATCCTGAGCGGCATCTGGTCGGAAATCCTCGGCATGGAAAAGATCAGTGTCGAAACCAATCTTTTTGAACTCGGCGCGCATTCTTTGCTCATCACGCAGGCCGTTTCCAGGCTGCGAAAGGCCTTTTCTGTGGAGCCGCCGCTGCGCACTTTCTTTGAGTATCCCACGATCGCGGGCATGGCCAAAGTGATTGAAGGGCTGAAGGCTGATGCCGAAGGCTTGTCTGCCCAGCCCATCGTCCGTATTCCTCGTGACGGCAACTACCCGCTGTCTTTCACTCAGGAAAGTATGTGGTTCCTGGACCAGACGGAGCAGGATCTCACCGCCTACAACGTTCCCGGTGCTGTACATATGGAGGGAGTGCTGAACCCGGTTGCGCTGGAAGCAGGTTTTAATGAGATCTTGCGAAGACATGAGATTCTCCGCAGCACCTACGAGGTTCGAGACGGTAAACCTGTACAAGTCATCCATCCTCCCAGCAGGTTTGAGTTGCCAGTCGTGGATTTGACCGCACTGCGCCTGGAACACCGCGAGAGTGAAGCGGTGCGGATTGGCCGCGAAAATGCACAGCGCCCGTTTGATCTTCTGCGCGGTCCCGTGCTGCGCGCGTTCCTGATTCGAAATGGCGCTGAGAAACACCTTCTGGCCGTGACTACTCACCACATTGCTTATGACATGTGGGCGCGCGAGCTATTCATCTATGAGTTGGGAGCGCTTTACGAGCAGTATGTGAAGGGCTTGCCTTCTTCTCTGGAAGAACCGGAGATCCAGTGGGTTGATTATGCTTTCTGGCTGCGCAATTGGATGCGGGGAGAAGTTCTGGAGCAGCAGTTGAGTTACTGGCGCAGGAAGCTCGCAGACGCTCCTCCATTCCTCGATCTCCCCATTGATCTGCCTCGTCCGCCGGTGCAGTCCTATAAAGGAGCGCGCATGCCCCTTGAACTGCCGCTGGCTGCCGTGCACGGGCTCAGAGCGATCGGCCGAAAATGCGGGGTCACCCAGTTCATCACTGTGCTTGCGGCATTCAAGACATTGCTCTACCGATGGACCGGCCAGGAACACATTGTTCTGGGCGTCCCTATCGCCAACAGAAACCGCCTGCATGAAGAGAAAATGATGGGCTTCATGTCGAATCTGCTGGTGTTCAACACCGATCTCGGCGGCAATCCGACGTTTGTGCAGTTGCTGGAGAGGGTCCGCGAAACCTCCCTGGGCGCTTATGCCCACCAGGACATCCCTTTCGAACTCTTGGTGAAGGACCTTCAGCCAGAGCGCTCCCTGGATCGCCCTGCGATTTTTCAGGTGAGCTTCAATTACATGCTGAAATACTCCGCTCCTTCAGTCAATCTTTCCGATCTCACCTTGCGCCTGGAGTTCTTGTATAGCGGAGGGACCCCATTCGAGATCACCGTCAATATGTGGGAAGCGGAAGACGGCCTTAAAGGTCTCATTGAGTACTGTACCGACCTTTTCCACCATTCCACGATTACAAGTATGGTGAGTTATTTCCGCAGGCTGATGGAAACTATAGTCTCCAACCCGGAACAACCCATCGGCGAGATATCGTTGTTGACCCAAAGCGAGCGAGAGCAGTTGCTGGTTGAGCGGAACAATACAGCAACTCCATATCCAAGGGATCTCTCCGTTTCTCGGCTTTTCGAGCAGCAGGCCGCGAATACGCCGGGAGCAATCGCGCTGGAATTCAAAGATGTGCGTCTCACCTATCGCGAAGTAGATGAGAAAACCAATCAGATTGCCCGCTTTCTCCGTGATCTGGGTGTAGGGCCTGAAATGCCAGTGGGGGTTTGCCTGAGCCGTTCGCCGGAACTCGTCCTCGTACTGCTGGGCATCCTCAAAGCTGGAGGCGCGTATCTGCCACTGGATGTTTCCTATCCTGCTGAAAGAATTACTTTCATGCTGGAGGATGCGCAGGCACAGATCTTAATTACCGAGCGGGAGTTCCTCGACAAACTGCCTGTCTCAATTACCATCAGCGTTTGCATTGATGAGGAGTGGCCTTCTATTAATGAGATATCCTCAGAAAGTCTGCCCGCTGTAGCTCTGCCGGAGAATCTTGCTTATATCATCTACACCTCGGGATCAACTGGCACGCCCAAAGGTGTGGCCGTGGTGCATCACAACATCGTCCGTCTGGTGCGTGACACACATTATGCGGCGATGGGACCGGATGAGGTATTCCTGCTCCTGGCTCCTGTTTCGTTCGATGCTTCTACCTTTGAAATCTGGGCGGCGCTGCTGAATGGCGCCAGACTCGTCGTTTGTCCGGAACAGAATCCATCGTTGTCCGAACTCGGCCAAATCCTCAAGCAATACTCGGTAACCACCCTCTGGCTTACGGCCGGTCTGTTCCACCTGATGGTTGATGAACATCTTGAGGAACTCTCAGGCTTGCGTCAGTTGTTGGCCGGCGGCGATGTGCTTTCCGTTCCGCATGTTCAGCGCGTGCTGGAAAATATCTCTTGCCGCATGATCAATGGCTATGGACCTACGGAAAACACCACATTCAGTTGCTGCTGTACGGTTACTGACGGAAATCTTTTGGGGTCAGTTCCCATTGGTAAACCGATCGCAAATTCTGAAGCTTACGTTCTTGACAGCAGCATGCAGCCTGTTGCTATTGGCACCACCGGAGAGCTGTACCTCGGCGGAGAAGGATTGGCGCGCGGCTACGTTGGCCATCCGGAGCTGACAGCGGAAAAGTTTGTGCCCCATCCGCACGCCACCAGGCCGGGGCTTCGCCTGTATCGCACCGGAGATTGGGCACGGTTCAGGAGTACCGGAGAGCTGGAGTTTGCTGGAAGAAAAGACGGGCAGGTAAAAATACGCGGATTCCGCATCGAATTGGGAGAAATCGAAACCGCGCTGATGCAGCATCGAGGCGTTAAGGAAGCCGTGGTAATTGCCCATGGCGAACAAGTTTCCGATAAGCGGCTCGTAGCTTACATAGTCAGTGATGCGGGGGAGAGAGATACCGCAATAGAAGAATTGCAGGGTTCGCTGAAAGCGAAGTTGCCGGCATATATGATGCCTTCTGCTTTTGTTTCACTGGATCGCCTGCCGCTTACGCCCAATGGTAAGGTTGATCGCGCGGCGTTGCCTGCTCCCGATGAGCACAGGAGTGAACAACCCTACGTTGCGCCTCAAACGGAGACTGAAATCCTGATTGCTGAAATGTTTGCCGAAGTTCTGGGACAGGAAAAAGTTGGATTGTATGACAGCTTCTTCGATGCAGGCGGGCATTCGTTGCTTGCGGTGCAACTGATTGGGCGCATCCGCAAGGTGTTCTTGGTGGATCCACCGTTGCGGTTTTTCTTCGAGAATCCCACTGTGCAGGGCGTTGCCGAAACGGTTCAGGCATTGCAATGTGCACAAGAGGCAACCGTCAGAGTCGGTGGACAGGAATCCGAAGCTCCGGTTGAAGAAGGCTTTATCTAGAATTTGGCGCTGTGATCTGCCCGGATCAATTCCCGTCCGGAAACAGATCACGTCGACCGATAAGTAAGGTAGAAGAAAGGAACATATGATGCACGAGCAATGGCAAATTATCCGTGAGGCCCTCCACCGCTTCCGTGGAAAACCATGGTATGCCAGCGTAATCATCCTCTGTCTCGCTCTGGGCATCGGCGCCAATACCGCCGTATTTAGTGTGGTGAAGACGCTGCTCCTGAACCCACTCATGGTTAAAGAAGTTGACCGTTTGATCTTTCCCATGGACGTGCGCAACGGCGATGATTTTTTTAGCTCGGCAGCAGTGAATTACCTGGGCATTTCCAAAGAGGGAAAGTCATTTTCCAGTATCGGGATCGCCCAGCCCAGGAGTTTGAAATTGCTCGGAAGCGAAAAACCTGAGCAGCTGCGCGGGGCAATGATCTCAGCCTCCTATTTCCAGACACTTGGAATCAACCCCTTCTTGGGAAGATCATTTGCTCCCGAAGACGACCGTCCCGGAGCCGAACCTGTTGCCATCGTCAGTTATGAACTCTGGCAACGCAATTTTGGCGGCGACCCAAAGCTGGTTGGGCAGAAGGTGACGCTGTCCAGTCGCGTCTACACTGTGATTGGCGTCATGCCGCCGAATTTCGATCTGCCTGAGGGAGCCCAGGTATGGGCGCCTTTGGCAACTGATCTTGAGACTCTGCCTCTACCCGACCGGTTAAGGCATGCCTATCTTGTTGCTGCCAGACTCAAGCCGGGTATATCCCTCGAGCAGGCAGAAGCAGAGGTGCACACCATAGGCACTCATCTTGAACAGGATTTCTCTCAATGGAGACGTGGATGGGCGATAAAAGCGGTGCCGTTACGCCAGGAGATACTTGGGGATATTAACGGCAAAATCCGTCCGGTGATCTATTTGCTGCTTTTTGTGGTTTCTTTCTTGCTGCTGATTACCTGCGTGAACGTAGCTAACCTGTTGTTGGTGCGTTCGCTCGAGAGAAACCATGAAGTGGCCGTGCAGATTGCTCTTGGCGCCAACAGAAAAAGGCTCATGGCACAACTGCTGGTTGAGAGTCTCATACTTTCGCTGGCCGGAGGTTTCGTTGGCTTGGGAGTGGCTGCTATCGGCGCCAAGTTGTTCGCAGGCTTCAAGGTCGCTGCGGGAATGGACCTCAGAGGTGTCCTGGATCATATTAATCTGGATGGTCCCGTGCTTCTCTTTACTTTTGGGATCTCCCTGGTCACGGGACTTCTTTTTGGCCTCGCACCTATGCTCCAGGTCTGGTCGCCTGGCGCCCTCGTCCAGAATTTGCGTGAAGGAGGACAGCGGGGAGGCCTGAGCATTGGCGGCAAACGCTTGCTGAATGTGCTGATGGTAGGTGAGATCATTATGGCTATGGTCCTGCTCATTGGAGCGGGGCTGATGATTCGTAATTTCCAGCAACTGAGCAATACGAAACTGGGGTTTAAGAAGGACCACCTTCTCTCCACAACAATTTATCTCTCTCCGGAGGATTACCCAACGCACCAGCAGCGGGCCGACTTTGTGAAGCGCCTCGTTGAACACGTGCATACACTTCCCGGAGTGCTCTCCTCCGGAGTCACGACCAATCTTCCTCTTGACGAACCCAGCGTGGACGCCACTTACAGCGTGGAAGGCAAGCCAGCAATGGATTCTTCAGAAGTGCCTATCACATCTGATCGAGTGGTAACGCCCGGATATCTTGAAATGATGAACATAGCTCTGCTGCGCGGCAGATTCCTTAGTGATCAGGATCGGGCCGATACTTTGCCAGTGGTGGTCGTCAGCCGCGAGCTTGCGCGCCGCGCGTGGGGCGACGAGGACCCCGTAGGCAAGCGTATCAAAGTTGGCTATCCTCCCACGCCAGACAGTCCCTGGTACACGGTAGTTGGCTTGGTGGACAACGTAAAGGAAGACCGCTGGAGTTACGAATCTGACCGGGCCGTATGGTACATGAGCTATGCGCAGCGCGACCTGAATCGCTTGCCTGTTCGCTTATTGGTGCTAAGCAATGGCAATCCGGCGTCGCTGACCTCAGAGGTGCGCAACGCCATTTGGGCGCTCAACAAAAGCCAGCCAGTCGGCGAAGCCGTGACCATGGAAAACTTTGTTGCCGATTTCCTTGGTCCCCAGCACTTCACGGCTGTGTTGGGCAGCATTTTCGCCGGGATTGGCCTGGTGCTTGCTGTGGTGGGAATTTACAGCGTTACCTCCTATTCGGTTACCCAGCGCACCCGGGAGTTTGGCATCCGTGTTGCTTTGGGTGCACAACGCAAAGACGTCCTGAGGCTTGTTTTGACGGATGGATTGCGTCTTGCTTCCCTGGGCCTGGCTGTAGGTTTGTTGTTCGGTTTTATTTTGAGCCGGGTCATTTCCAGCGTCGTGTTCCAGATAGGTCCGGCCACTCCTCCAATGCTGGTGGGCGGCGTAATTTGTATGGCAATGGTGGTAATGGCGGCAATGTATATGCCGGCGCGGCGCGCCATGAAGGTTGATCCCAGCAAAACCTTACGTTATGAGTGACGTGGTAACACAATTTCGCGCAAAGCAAGTTAGCCGCCTGAGTTCCGCTTGTGAGGACTGCAGTCTATGAGTACTGCGCAAGTCACAAAGCTGCTGGCTAATCTTGGCCAATTGGGAATCAAGCTTTGGGTGGAAGGCGAGAACCTCCGCTTCAAAGCACCCCAGGGAGCCCTCACGCCTGAATTAAAGGCCGCATTGTCTGCGCAGAAAAATGTGCTCATGGAGATGTTGCGAACTCACTCTGCCAGTGGCGCATCGGTTGCCCCTTCAATTCAGCCGCGCGCTGCAACTGGTGAGTCGCCACTGTCTTTTTCGCAGGAGCGGCTCTGGCTTATAGAGCAGTTGGAACCGGATAATGCTGCTTACAACATTTTTGACGCTATTCAGATTGAAGGAAAGCTTAACTTTTCCGCGTTAGAACAAGCAGTAAATGAAATCATTCTTCGTCATGAGGTATTGCGGACTATATTCATCAGCCGCGAGGGAAAACCCTCGCAGACAGTTCTTCAAAGCGTTGTTCTCAAACTCTGTATATTCGATCTCGAAGCTCTACCTGAAGACCGCCAAAAACTTGAATTGCAGAATCTGGTAAGGGAAGAAATCAATCGCCCCTTCAACCTGGCCAGGTGGCCACTATTAAGGGTGTTCTTGTTCCGGTTCACTCGGACTCATCATGTTCTGCTCCTGAACCTGCACCATATTATTTCCGACGGTTGGTCCACCGGCGTACTCGTTTCTGAGTTGAAGGCCATTTACCAGAGCTTTTCCAGCGGCAGCGTTTCCTCGTTGCCTCCTCTGCCCATTCAATATGCCGACTTTGCGTCCTGGCAGCGGGAATGGATGAAAGGCGACCGGCTGGAAAGGGAACTGTCATTTTGGCGGCAACAACTCGCAGGAGCTCCGGAGACGCTGCAACTGCCGATAGATCGTCCCCGCCCCAGGAACAAGAGCTCGCGCGGGGCCGTGCATGCTTTTCAGTTGTCGCCTGAGCTCACGAAAGCAGGGTTGGACCTTTGCCAGCAAAAGCACATCACTCTCTTCATGTTGTTGCTCTCCGCCTGGGACATGCTGCTCCAGAGGTACAGTGGACAGCATGACTTTGTGATCGGCACGCCTGTTGCCAACCGTATCCGCCCCGAACTCGAACCTCTGATTGGGTTTTTCGTGAACACGCTTGCCTTGCGGTTCACTCTTTCAGACGATTGGTCGTTCCTCCAGTTACTGTCGCATGTACGAGAGGTCACGCTTGCCGCTCAGGAGCATCAGGAGCTGCCGTTTGAGAGGCTGATCGAGGAGCTTCAGCCCAAACGGGACACCAGCTACACCCCGCTCTTTCAGGTAATGTTTGTGCTGCAAAACGCTCCGGTGCCAGAAATCAAAATGCCGGGCCTGGTGTTGCGCCCCGTTCCACTGCATGGAGATACTTCCAAATTTGATCTGTTGCTCAGCTTGCGTGAGTTCGGCAATGGCGGCATGAATGCCGAATTGGAATATGACACCGAATTGTTCAATGCTTCAACAGCTGAACGCATGGTTGCCCATTTCTGTGCATTACTGGTTTCAGCTCTTCGTGATCCAAAGGCGCGGATTTCAGAGTTGGTGATGCTTCGCGAGGCTGAGACCCGGCAACTGCTGCTGGAATGGAACAAAACGGCTCACGTATATCCTCCGCAAGACGGCTTCATTCATCAACAGATTGAGCGCCAGGCGGCATCACTTCCCTGGGCAATGGCTGTGGTGTTGGGAGATCAGGAGCTTACTTATGGCGCACTGGACCGGCGAGCAAACCAGTTGGCCTGGAAGCTCCGCTCTTTCGGTGTTGGGCCCGGTGTCTTGGTCGCTATCTGCGTGGAGCGGTCACTGGAGATGGTAGTTGGGCTGCTGGGAATTTTGAAATCGGGGGCGGCCTATGTGCCGCTTGATCCTGGCTATCCCAACGATCGACTAGCTTACATGATGAAAGATTCTCAGGCGCCGGTGCTGCTGACGCTGGCAAATCTGCGTGGTCTGCTTTCTGCCCATCAGGCGCGCGTGCTGTGCCTGGATTCAGATTGGCAGGAGCAGATTGCCCCACAGCCGGAACACAATCCGGCAGTGTGTCTCGATGAAGCAGATTTGGCTTATATGATCTACACTTCGGGCTCCACGGGAGAGCCTAAGGGAGCCATGAATACCCACGGAGGCATCCGCAACCGGATGCTTTGGATGCAGGAAGCTTATCAGCTCACCTCCCACGACGCTGTATTACAGAAAACACCGTTCAGCTTTGACGTCTCCGTTTGGGAATTTTTCTGGCCTTTAATGGTTGGAGCGCGGCTGATAGTAGCGAAACCTGGTGGACATCAGGAACGAGACTATCTGGTGGATATCATTCGTTCGCGCTGGATCACCACCATCCACTTTGTTCCTTCCATGTTGCAAATGTTCCTGGAAGCGCCAGGAGTAGAGAACTGTTCCACTCTGAAACGCGTGATTTGCAGTGGCGAAGCATTGTCACCAGACTTGAAGAACGGCTTCTTCGAGCGGCTTGGCTGTGAACTGCATAACCTTTATGGACCTACTGAGGCGGCGGTCGATGTGACCTGGTGGCCCTGCCGGAAGGATGATGGCCTGCATACGGTTCCGATTGGATCGCCCATCGCGAACACTCAAATGTATGTACTCGATCACCAGATGAATCCCGCGCCGGTTGGAGTGGCCGGGGAACTTTACATCGGTGGAATAGGGCTCGCGCGGGGTTACTGGAACCGGCCTTCGCTCACGGCTGAGAAATTTCTTCCCAGTCCATTTGCAGGGGCAGGCGCCCGTCTTTATCGAACCGGAGATTTGGGCTGCTATCGTGAGGATGGAGCGATTGAATACCTCGGACGGGCTGACTACCAGGTCAAGGTGCGCGGATTCCGGATCGAATTAGGGGAGATTGAAGCTGCTCTGCTGCGATGTCCGGAGGTAAAAGAATCGGTTGCAGTAGTGCGCGAGGAAGATAATGGTGACAAGCGCCTGGTGGCCTATGTTGCAGCTACGCCGGATGCTCCTGCTGAACAATTGATTCACGACTTAAAGAGCAGGCTTAGGCTGGAACTGCCGGACTATATGGTGCCCTCCGCAATAGTGGTACTGGAGCGCCTGCCCCTTACTCCCAATGGAAAGGTGAACCGCAAGGCTCTTCCGGCCCCCACCTTCGTGGCTGATAACACAGCCAGAGTAATGCCGCGCACCGCAATGGAAGAGAGTCTGGCCGGAATTTGGTCTCAAGTGCTTGGAATTCACGCCGTTGGAGTACATAACAACTTCTTTGATCTCGGGGGACATTCTTTGCTTGCCATTCAGGTGATGGCCAGGATCAATGATGCCCTTAAGGTCAATTTTTCTTTGCGCGCGCTTTTTGAAACGCCTACGATCGCGGGGCTGGCAGAGAGAGTAGAGACAGCATTGCTGGCCGCTTCCGATGAACCTTCACAACGCATTGAGGTGGTTTCACGCCAGGAATCTCTTCCATTGTCATTTTCCCAGGAGAACCTGTGGCTCTTTGAGCAACTGTCTCCCGGAACTTCTACATACACTGTATCCAACACGGTGCACATTCAGGGGCCACTGATCTCGTCTGCCCTTCAAGATACAGTCAATGAGGTGTTCCGCCGTCATGAAGCCTTGCGCACCAGCCTTGAAAATAGAGACGGACGGCCAACCCAGATCATCCATCCTCCCCGGCATTTTGCGCTTCCGGTTGCAGACCTTTCCGCGCTTGCTCTGAAAGACCGCGAACGCGAGGCCGCTCGCATTGCGAATGACTTTGCCCGCCGCCATATTGACCTGAACAACGCTCCCGTTGCGCAGTTTGGGCTGCTCCGCCTGACTGACGAGGAGTATGTTTTCATTCTCTGTATCCATCATGCTGCCTACGATCTGTGGTCTGGTGGCATATTGCTGGAGGAAATTGAACGCATCTACCTTGATTTCGTGGCTGGGCTGCCATTTACCGGTCCGGAGCCGGCCATCCAATATGCTGATTTCGCCGTATGGCAGCGCAGATGGTTGCAGGGTAAAGCGCTGGACGATCAGCTTGCCTATTGGAAGGAAAAGCTGGCCGGGCTTTCCGCCATTCCTATGGATATTCCCACGGATCGGCCGCGGCCTGCATTTGAGACTTTTCCAGGCGCATCTGTCTACGAAACCTTTTCCAGCGAGCTCGCGGAGAAGCTCAAGACTTTGGCTCGGCGTGAAGGCGTCACCCAGTTCATGCTCTTGCTGGCCGTATTCAAAGTGCTTCTGCACCGCTACACTCGCCAATCTGATGTGGTTGCGGGTTCGGTCATCGCCAACCGCAACCGTCCGGAGATGGAACGCACAGTTGGTTTCTTTGACAACCTCATGGTGTTGCGCAGCGATGCTTCTCATCGTCCAACTTTTCGGGAATTTCTGCGGCGGGTTCGTGATGTTGCCCTGGGTGCCTATGCGCATCAGCATCTGCCATTTGAATATCTGGTGAAGGAGCTTCAACCTGACCGAATTGCGAATCGCACGCCCTGGATACAAGCGATGTTCGTTTTCCTGCTGAATTCTCCGGACATGAACGGAGAAATTGCCGGGCTCAAAGTGGTCCCATACCAGGTGCAAACGGGAAGGGCCATGTTTGACCTGCTGCTCGCCCTGCGCGAATCTGATCAGGGACTCAAAGCTGAGTTGGTTTACAACTGTGAGCTGTTCGATGAGTCGACAATTGTTCGCATGGTTTCCCATTTCGGCAGGCTCCTGCAGGAAGTTGCCAATGATCCGCAGGCTCGCATCTCCGACGTCGCTTTGCTGAACAATGAAGAGCAGCGGCAGTTGCTATTGGAATGGAACAACACGGCCCGCGAACACTCCTCGCAGATGGGATTCATTCACCAGGAAATTGAGCGCCATGCGGAGCGCGCGCCTTCGTCTACGGCCGTGGTCTTTGAAGGTCTGGGCTTGAGTTATGCAGAGCTGAATCAAAGGGCCAATCAACTCGCCCGGCGGCTCCAGTCTCTGGGCGTCAGCCGGGGAACATTGGTGGCGATATGCATGGAGCGCTCCCTGGAAATGGTGGTGGGGCTGCTTGGAATTTTGAAAGCGGGAGCTGCTTATGTACCGCTTGATCCAAGCTATCCCAGGGACCGCCTTGCCTACATGGTAGAGGATGCCAAGGCGCCGGTGCTGCTGATTCAAGGGAGATTGCGCGCTCGTCTGCCCGAGATTGATGCCCGCGTGCTGTCCCATGTACTGTCCATCGACGCGGAATGGGAACTGGAGATTGCCCACCTCGATACTGCGAATCTTGACGTACCCTTGGTTGCCGGCGACCTCGCTTACGTGATCTATACCTCGGGATCAACCGGAAAGCCCAAGGCCGCAATGAATACCCACGGCGGCATTCGCAACCGCCTGTTGTGGGGGCAGGAAACCTTCCGTCTCGCTCCTGAAGAGCGAGTGATGCAGAAGACGCCATTCAGCTTCGATGTTTCAGTTTGGGAGTTCTTCTGGCCGTTGACAGTGGGTGCACGGTTGGTAGTGGCCCGGCCGGGTGGACACCAGGATAGTGGTTATCTTGTGAAATTGGTGCAGGAAGAAGGCATCACCACCATTCATTTTGTCTCCTCCATGTTGCAGATGTTTTTGGAAGAGGCTGGTTTGGAGCGCTGCACCACGCTCAAACGTGTGATGTGCAGCGGCGAGGCTTTGTCCTTGGAACTGAAGGAAAGGTTCTTCTCGAAATTCGACTGCGAATTGCACAACCTGTATGGACCAACCGAAGCTTCCGTCGAGGTCACGTGGTGGCAATGCAGGAAAAAAGATGATGGATTGCGCACCGTGCCTATTGGACGGCCGATCGCCAATACGCGTATGTACGTGCTTGATGAGGAAATGCGGCCCACGCCCGTCGGTGTCCCGGGCGAGCTTTATATTGGCGGAACTCCGGTTGGGCGCGGATATTGGCAGAGAGCTGCGCTGACCGTTGAAAAGTTTGTGCCCGATCCATTTAGCACTCTGGGCGGCGAACGGCTCTATAAGACCGGAGACGTGGCGCGCTATCACCGGGATGGCTGGATTGAGTACCTGGGACGCGCAGACTACCAGGTGAAGATCCGTGGATTCCGTATTGAACTGGGAGAGATCGAGGCGGCCTTGCTTCGTCAGCAGAGCATAAAGGAAGCGGTGGTAGTGGCGCGCGAAGACAATCCCGGCGATAAAACCTTGGTGGCCTACGTCGTGCGTGATGAGGCGGTGGCCGGGCGTGAAGAGCAGGTTGTAGTCGAAGAGTTGAAGAACAGCCTGAAAGAAGAGTTGCCTCCTTATATGTCGCCTGCGGCCTTTGTGGTGCTGGACAAGATGCCTCTTCTTCCCAATGGCAAAGTAAACCGCAACGCCCTTCCCGCGCCGGAATTGAATCTTCTTCCGCAAAACGCATACGTCGGCCCCCGCGATACTCTCGAATTCCAGTTGGTCCATCTTTGGGAAGAGCTTTTATCTGTTCAGCCCATTGGAGTGCGCGACAACTTTTTCGAGCTTGGGGGACATTCCTTGAAAGCTGTTCAGTTGACCGCCCGCCTTCGACAGCAGTTTGGGTATGGCATCTCGATAGCGCTTTTCCTCCAGAACGCCACTATTGAAAGCTTGGCCGCAGCCTTGCGTGCTCAGGTCCAGGAGTCGGGCCGTCCGGCCTTGGTCGGCATTAAGCCGAGTGGAACCCGCGCACCCTTTTTCTGCGTCCACCCCGTGGGCGGCAATATTCTCTGTTACGCAGGGCTCGTCCGGCATCTCAGCGCGGAGCAGCCTTTTTACGCTTTGCAGTCGCCCGGCCCGGAGTGTCCCGCCACTATTGAGGACATGGCTTCTCATTACCTGTCGCGCTTGCGCGCCGTGCAAGCCACCGGTCCTTACTATCTTGGTGGATGGTCTATGGGTGGCGTGATTGCGTTTGAAATGGCCAGACAGCTTCAACTGGCTGGAGAAGCGGCGACGGTATTTGCGGTTGACAGCGCCGTTCCGGATGTGGCGGCGCATGCCGAAGCTCTGGATGACCGCATACTGCTGCGTCACTTCGTCGGAGACTTGGAAGGCGTGACCGGAAAGAGATTCGCGCTTCCGTGGGAGACTTTGCAGGACGTTGAAGCTGCTGAGGCGATCAAGCTGGTTTTAGCTCACGCTCGTAAGGAGCACATAGTTCCTGCTGAGATAAGTGACGATGAACTGCTGGCCCTGTTCGATATGTTCATAAACAACTTGCGGGCTTTGTTGTCTTATCAACCTGGCCCCTACGCCGGGCCAATGATTCTCATCAGGAGCTCAACGACAGCGCGAGACCATGTAGATCCTGCCCTTGGCTGGACAAGATGGGCAACAGGGCCGCTGGAAGTGCTTGATATCGAAGGCGACCATTACTCAATTGTGACCGGAACGCATAGCAGCGATTTGGCCGCTCTGCTGGATGACAAGCTGGCGCGGAGAGGCCGGCCAGCTGTAGCTGCCACATAATTTCTCGCGGCCAGCAAGATTCTACGTTACGAATAGTATGCAGAAAAACGATCCAGCTTTGATTGGCGCAGATAAGATTGGCGCGGAAAAGATTTCGGGGAAGCTCCAGGGGCCCCAAGCTTTCGCCGCCGTGTGTCTCGGCCAGATGGTTTCTCTATGTGGATCGCATCTCACCGGCTTTGTGCTTGGAATCTGGGTCTACCAACAGACCAGGTCCGCGACCAGGTTTTCTTTCATCTCATTCTGTGCCATCGTTCCAGAAATCCTGCTTGGCCCCATTGCTGGCGCCATGGTGGATCGCTGGAATCGTCGCTGGGTGCTGATCGCTGGTAATCTCGGCGCTGCCCTCTGCACGCTCTCACTCATATTCTTTGCTCTTACAAACCAGCTTGCGCTCCAGGGCCGGCTTGCGATATGGCCGATCTATGTTGTCGTGGCGGCAAGTTCTGCTTTTCAGGCGGTCCAATATCCTGCTGTGTCCGCCTCTACTGCGCTGTGGGTGCCGGCTCAACACCTCTCTCGCGCCAACGCCTTGATGGAACTCGGCAATTCGATTGCAATGATCGTGGCCCCAGCGCTCGCCGCGACGCTCCTGGGGGCCATCGGCTTCAAAGGCATTTTCGTAATCGATGTGGTCACGTTTGTCTTTGCTATCGGGACTCTGTTTCTCTCTTACTTTCCCTGCCACCAGGCGGCGTCCCGGAATGAAGCTGGCCATTCTTCACTTTTGCGCGAAGCCTTGCAGGGCTGGCACTACGTAAAGGGGCGTCGCGAGTTGCTGGCCTTGTTGATTTTGTTTGCCTTCACGAATTTCGCTATGGGTGCGGTTCAGGTACTGCTGCCTCCGCTGGTGTTGAGTTTTTCCTCGCCCCTCGCCCTGGGCACGGTCATGTCATTCGCCGGCGGCGGATTGGTTGCAGGCAGCCTGTTGGTCAGCGTGTTCGGAGGCCCTCGGCATAAGGTCCGGGCGATTCTTCTTTGTGTCTTAGGCCAGGGAGTGGTCTTATTCCTGGGCGTGTTTAGGCCGAGCGTGCCGCTGGTTGCCGGTGCGGCATTGATGTTTTCTGTGTGTGCGCCGGTCATCTTTGCCTGCAGCCAGACCATCTGGCAAACCGAGGTGGAACAGGAAATACAGGGCCGTGCCTTTGCGATACGGAGACTCGTGGCCTGGTCTTCGTTGCCCGCTGCTTACCTTATGGCTGGCCCCTTGGCCGATCGAATTTGCGAACCTCTTATGGCCGCAAATGGTGCCCTTGCAGGTACGGTCGGCGCGCTGATTGGAACCGGAACTGGACGCGGAATCGCCCTGCTGTTCATCGTTCTCGGCTTGGTGATCGTTGCCACCGTGGCCATAGGCTCGAGATACCGCCCTTTCTGGCAACTCGAACAGAGGTTGCTTGCGAAGATGGCGAAGATGAAAGAGGAGAAAGACTCCCGGCCTGTCTTCGTGTGATTGCGAGATGGGTTGAGCGGAGGCGGGATGAAATGACCCGTAATGATGGGCAGAGATCTCGTTGCATGGAAGCTTTAACAGGAGAACAAATTATGGAGTTCAATAACGTTGGGGTGGTCGGTGCCGGGGTAATGGGTATAGGGGTTGCGCAGAACCTTGCGGAAACCGGTCATCATGTGGTCTTGATTGATATTGATCCTAAGCAGCTTGAACGCGCGCGGGATTCGATTCGCACCAATGTCCGCATGCAGGGTTTCTTCAACAAGAAAAGTGGCGCGCCGAAAGCGGCTACGGTTCTCGAAAGAATCTCTTTTACCACTGACTATGAGAAATTGAGCGTCGCAGATTTTCTGGTTGAAAACGTCGTTGAAAAATGGGATGTGAAGCAGCAAGTATATCGTCAGATTGATTCAATTTGTCCTCCCGCTTGCATCTTCGCCGCTAACACCTCAGCCATCTCGATTACGCGGATTGCTTCTGCCACCAACCGTCCTGACCGGGTGGTGGGCATGCATTTCATGAACCCTGTGCCGCTCAAATCGATGGTGGAAGTGATTCGCGGACATCACACTTCGTCCGATACGCTGGACAAGGCCAGGACTTTCTTAGCAGAAATGGGCAAAGAGTGGATTGTGGTCAATGATATGCCCGGCTTCGTTTCCAACCGTGTCCTGATGCTCACCGTCAATGAGGCAATCTTTCTCGTTCAGGACCAAGTTGCTTCCGCTGAAGACATTGACCATCTTTTCAAGAGCTGCTTTGGTCACAAGATGGGGCCTCTTGAGACCGGGGACTTGATTGGCCTGGATACCATCCTGTATTCGCTCGAAGTCCTCTATGAGAGCTACAACGACGATAAGTTCCGTCCTTGTCCGCTCCTCAAGAAGATGGTCCATGCTGGTTTGCACGGCCGAAAGAGCGGCCGTGGTTTCTATAACTACGAAGAATCTGCTGTTGCAGTAGCAGGCTAAGGAGGAAATATGAGAGAGAGAAAAGACAAGATTAAAACCTTCTTGTCAAGATTTTTCCGCAATCATGAACTGCGTGATGACGATGATATCTTCGCCATGGGCTTTGTAAATTCGCTCCTGGCCCTCCAACTGGTGAACTTCCTCCAGAAGGAGTTTTCAATCACGGTGGAAGACGAGGATCTTGATTTCGAGAACTTTCGCACCCTGAACAACATGGACGCCCTGTTGGAGCGTAAGGCCGCATTAGCTGGGCAATCCCAGGGCGCTACGGCCTGATAGGCAGGAGGTCACTTTTGCTGGAGGTTAAGCCAGTCGAAAATTCGGCCCCTCGGCTGGAGCTCTCCGGGGCCCAGAAGGATGCCCGGTTACGCTTCCGCCATTTTGTTCAGGAGCATATCACTCCTTACGCCGGGCAATGGGACCGTGATCAACGGATTCCCAACGATGTTATCGACCAGCTTCGCGCGCATGGATATCTGGGGACCATGCTGCCGCAGAATCCTGGTGGCGCAATGGATGCCATTACCTATGGACTATTGACCGAGGAGATCGCACGCGGCTGTTCTTCCGTTCGGTCTTTGCTCACCGTGCATGACATGGTGTCGCTCGGCCTTAACAGATGGGGCAATCGCGCTATTAAAGAGGAATTTGCCGATGCCCTTGCCACCGGTAAATTGCTCTGCGCGCTGGCGCTGTCTGAACCCGAAGCTGGGAGCGACGCGACAAGCGTGAAGACCGAAGCCTTGGCGGACGACGAAGGCTACATTCTATCCGGGCGGAAAAAGTGGACCACCTTTGGTCAGATTGCCGATCTGTTTCTCGTGTTGGCCCGTTGCCAGGGCCAGCTTGCGGCCTTTCTGGTTCCCGCTTCGACTCCCGGCCTCGTGCGCTGTCCCATGTACGGCATTGTCGGCACCAGAGCATCATTGCTCGCGGAAATAGAGCTGAATGAATGCCGTGTGCCAAAGCATTACCTGGTAGGAAAAATCGGTTTTGGTTTTTCCCACGTGATTTCCAGTGTTCTGGATCACGGGCGTTACAGCGTGGCCTGGGGCTCAGTGGGCATTGCTCAAGCATGCCTTGATGCCTGCCTGGATTACACCTCAAAGCGCAAACAGTTTGGCGTGGAACTGCGTGAGCACCAGCTTGTGCAACGAAAACTTACTGACATGATTGTAGACACTCGGGCGGCGCGGCTGCTCTGTTATCGCGCAGGTTTTTTGCGTGATGCCGGCGATCCGGGTGCAACCGCGGAGACCTTGGTAGCCAAATACTTCGCTTCCCGGGCGGCTGTGCATGCGGCGAATGACGCAGTCCAACTCCACGGCGCCAATGGCCTCACTGAGGAATATCCCGTTGCGCGTTATCTTCGAGATTCAAAAGTGATGGAGATTATTGAAGGCAGCAGCCAAATTCAGCAGATCACGATCGCTAAATATCCGTTCGATGAAATTTAAGCATTCAAGCAAGGTACCCGTACATGGAGGACTCAAATGTCTGTAGCTCAGGGCGCATCAACTGCAGTCTTGAAATCGGTAGCGGAAGGCACGCAGGGCCAACTCGAAACAAAACGTAAGACGGTCAAATTACTTATCTGGGACCTCGATAACACTCTGTGGGAGGGCACCCTTCTTGAAGATGAAAATGTGAAACTGCGGGATGGAGTCGTGCAGGCGCTTGCCACGCTCGACCAGCGCGGAATTCTGCATTCCGTCGCCAGTAAGAATGATCATGCAACCGCACTGGCCAAGCTCAAGGAATTTGGCTTGGATGAGTATTTTCTATATCCGCAGATGAACTGGAATTCCAAAGCCGCCAATGTTCAGTCGATCGTCACATCCATCAACATTGGCATGGATACGGTCGCTTTCATTGATGATGATCCATTTGAGCGTGAAGAGATCCGCCACTCCCTTCCTGAGGTGCTGGTGCTCGAGGCCGGCGCTCTTGAGCATCTCACGCAAAGGCAGGAGTTTATACCGCCTTTTCTTACGGAGGACTCGGCCCGCCGGCGCGCCATGTATCTCGCTGATATTGAGCGGAACAAGGCGGAAGGAGAATTCGTAGGTCCACAGGAGGAATTTCTTGCCTCCTTGAAGATGAAATTTATCATTGCTCCCGCTGAGGAAGAGGACCTGAAGCGGGCCGAAGAATTGACGGTCCGCACGCATCAGCTCAATACCACCGGGTATACCTATTCCTATGATGAGTTGAACGCGTTTCGGCAGTCTCCCAATCACCTTCTGTTTATTGCCAGTCTGGAAGATAAATTCGGTGACTACGGCAAGATTGGGCTGGCGCTGGTGGAAAAGTCTGCGGAGATTTGGACCATCAAACTGCTCCTTATGTCCTGCCGTGTGATGTCGCGCGGGGTGGGTACCATTTTTCTGAATCATATTCTTATGCTGGCCCGTGAGGCCGGGGCGCGGCTGTGCGCTGAATTCCGCAGCAATGGGAAGAACCGCATGATGCTTGTTACTTACAAATTCGGGGGTTTTAAAGAAATCAAGAAGTCAGACGATCTCATCACCTTTGAACATGACTTGCAACGTATTCAGCCTCACCCCGAATGGGTGGATTTTGTGCGCTGATCAAAAATAATAAGGAGTAACTGTTATGGACCGGGAAAACAAATTAATAGCGGCCGTGCAGCAAGGAGATATCGAACTTGTCAGGCAGGCGATTGATGAAGGAGCAGACGTGAATGAGCGGGATCAGCAGGGCTGGACTCCTCTTCATTGGTCTGCCGGAAGCGGAAATGTCGAAATCATCCGCTTCCTGCTCAATCACTGGTCGGATGTTACGCTTGCTGGACGTGACAACCGCACGCCGTTGATGGTTGCGCGTTCGGTTGGCCGTACTGAAGTGGTTGCTGCCCTCACAGAAGCTGAAAAAGCCCGGGGCGTTTGGCAAGACCCTCGGGAAAGCAGGCCATACTGCAAAGGCTATTACTTGAAAGACCTGCATGATTATCCACATTGGACGGCTTCGCAGGAGGTGTCGCAAAACGGCCACGAAAGTGCCGCTGGTACTGATCCAATCGTCTATATTCAACGGGATTTTACGGTTACAAAATCAGTTTGGCCCAGGGAGGGCGTGATTTTCAAAGCTGTAACGCCGGAATGGATTAACTTTTGCGAATCGCAGCTGAAATTCTCCATTCCATCCGATCTTTGTTAGTCGCGGAGATACAATAATGAGCGCTTCAACTCAGGTTTCAAACCAAAAGGGATTGCTCGAACGTTGGCTGCCGTATTGCCGTCTGGATGCAATCCGGCCTAAGCTGCGCCTGCTGTGTTTTGCGCACGCAGGTGGATCGGCTCTCGCCTTTCATAAGTGGCCGGATAAGCTGCCCTGGAATGTCCAGGTTTGTGCGGTACAGCTCCCAGGGCGCGAACGGCGCCTGGGCGAACCGTTTATTAAGCGCATGCCGGAGCTTATCAGCGAGATCTCGGCTGCGCTTCTTCCAAGGATGGACCGTCCCCTGGCGATCCTGGGCCACAGCCTGGGAGCGAAACTGGCATTCGAGTTCGTGCGTCGTGTACGCGCCTGGCCCGGCGCGCCTGAAGTCGTGCATCTGTTTGTTTCCGGCTGTCCGGCTCCTCATCTCCGTTCGTCTCACCCGCCCATCTACAACTTGCCTGACGAAAGATTCCTGCAGCGTCTGAGCGAATTTGGAGGGACTCCGCATGAAGTGCTTTCAAATCCTGAAATTATGAAGTTCCTGGCCCCACGCCTGCGTTCTGATTTCGAGTTGGACGACACATATACCTTTGAGCCCGAGCAGCCTCTTAGCTGCCCCATAAGTGCATGGGCTGGTGATTCCGATGATCTTGTCACACCAGATTCCCTTGAAGCTTGGCGGGAGCATACGCGCGGTGAATTCACTTCCCAGATTCTCAAAGGAACACATTTTGCTTTGTATGAACAAGAAACCGAGGTTCTGCGCCAGATCCGGCGGGCACTGTCCAGTTTCACGTAAGTGAGATTCGAGAGAAAACCCATGGTTGAACAGATAAGGAAGACCGAGCGAGCTTGATCCGCAAATTTGACGTGTAGCTCGCATTGCAGGCGGCATCCGGTGTCGCCATTGAGATACAACAAGTTCCTTGAGCGATTCGGGGCTTGAGCTTGATTCAGGAGATGATTATGTCCAACAGTGAAGAATTGTACCTCCGCCAAAATGTCCAGGTGGAACCGCTTATTGATCAGTGGTATGCCTGGCCGCATCTCATTCCTCCGGCAACCGCCGCGCGCAACATCACTGAGCGTCATTTGAAAATCATGGACTCCTATATCAATGCTCCTCAGATTCATGCGAATGCCGTCAAGAATCCGAAGATGCTGGGTGGCCCGTTCATTGATTACGGCGGCAAGCGGGTAGATGAGATCCGCGCCTTGCGTGACCGCATTAAACGCGAAAGGAGCGATCTCATCGAGTTATCGGCAGCCCTTGGGGCCCTTGATAGCATGTTGAGAGAGACGGCAAGGGGCTATAGCCTCCAACCTTTATATGAGAAAGTGCCGGACATCCTTCGTGGCTATGTGGAGCTTACCTACGATCTTAATAACCATCCGTCATTCCGGCTGATTGAGCCGTTACTCTATCGCAGCAGTTATTATGACCGCTCTCAGCAAAGCGTGATGCTCACCACCATTTCCAGCGATGATCGCCCCTTCGTGCTGAGCACCCCGAGGCTCGAATCTGATGATAGCCTTCATCTGCACCTCCCGTTCGAGAGCCCGGTGATTGATGACTTGTTCCGGCTCAAATCAGCTCCAAGGCCCTGGCATGAAATCAAAGAGATGCTCGCGATTCAGGATTCTCAAGACGGTTTGCTGAGATCGTTCCTTACCTCCGAACGGCCTCCTGCCTACTCTGCCTATACGGGATCTGGCGTCCGCTGGAGATACTTCGGCCATGCCTGCATCTTGATAGAATCTCAGGGAGTCACCATGTTGTTCGATCCAGTACTGAGTTACACCTATGAAAACGGGATTTCCCGTTACACTTACCTTGATTTGCCGGATTCGATCGATTACGTGCTGATCACCCATAACCACCAGGACCATATTCTTTTCGAGACGCTACTGCAGATTCGTCACAAGGTGAAGAACATAGTTGTGCCGCGTAACAGTGGCGGGCGTCTTCAGGATCCTTCTCTCAAGCTTCTCTTCCAGAACTGCGGTTTCAACAACATCATCGAAATTAATGAACTGGAAGAGATTCAAGCTGGAGATGTGCATATTACCGGCCTGCCCTTTTTTGGTGAACATGCCGATCTTGATATCCAGAGCAAGATGGCCTGGCTTGTAAGGATCGGCTTGCATTCTCTGTTGTTTGCAGCCGACTCCTGCAATATTGAGCCGCGCCTCTATCAGCATCTTCATCGGGTATTTGGGGACGTGGATGCGCTCTTCCTCGGAATGGAGTGCGATGGCGCTCCGTTGAGCTGGCTCTATGGTCCCCTGCTTACGCAAAAATTTGAGCGGGCCATGGATGAATCCAGGCGCCTTGCCGGCTCCAATTACGAGCAGGGAATGCATATTATCAATTGCTTTAACTGCCGCGAGGCTTATGTGTATGCCATGGGACAGGAGCCGTGGTTGAATTACATTATGAGCGTCAAATATACAGAGCAGTCGAAGCCCATTGTGGAATCAAACCGGCTCCTCAAAGCCTGCGAAGAGAACGGCATCATTGCAGAGAGGCTTTTTGGAGAAAAGGAGATTCTCCTGCAGCAGAAGCCCGTCCGTAGTTCGGCGGTTTCAGTGCCCGTACCTGTCTGAAGGTCGAGTCTTGCAACCTGCAACTACTGGTGAGTTCGCAGGAAATCCAGGGTCAGGGTAGTCGCCGCGGGATTGTAATGTCCCGAGGGAGCTCCTTTGAATGCTTCTTCTGGCGTCGGATAGGCAAAATTCTAACCCGATAGGCTGACAACCCAATAACCCGATAGTGGTAGGCAGGAGCGGCCAGCAGATTGACGCAACCCAAGGAGGTAGCCGATCACAGTTTCGTTAGGCGCGAAGCTCTTGGAATCCAGGAGCGAATCCGTGCAACCCCTTCGTTGCCAGGTCACAAAAAGTCTTCTCAGTAGTCCCTCTAAGAAATTTTGCGACCAGTCGGTCTTTTTATAAATCTAAAGTTGCGAAGAGGCAAGGAGCCTCTTCAGCAAAATGATTGATCAACATAACTTCGTTTCCACCTATCACTCTGATCGGGACCTCTACGGGAGTTGCCAGACTGCGGAGCGTGTCCTGAACGCGGCCATTGTTAAGGCCGACATCAGCGGAAGCTTTGAGGAGTATATTGCGATCTTCGACGCGTTTTACGCCGATGATGTCGAGGTAAGTAGCGAAGGCGGCGAAGAACCGGTTCGGGGAAAGGAAAGAGTGCGCTCACTTCTCCTCAATTTCCTGATCCCGCTCCACGTGCTGGCTGAGATTGGCGGCATGTCGATATCCATTCGAGAGACCGCTATTCCCGGAGATGCCGCAGGCGAGACGCACTCCGCGTG
Organism: Candidatus Solibacter sp.; assembly: GCA_035569515.1. Taxonomy (GTDB): domain Bacteria; phylum Acidobacteriota; class Terriglobia; order Terriglobales; family Acidobacteriaceae; genus Angelobacter. Next base: position 39,105 of record DATMMY010000293.1, read on the forward strand.
GACACTCGACTTGGTCGGGGCGTCCGGTCAAACC
>DATMMY010000294.1:0-6251 GCA_035569515.1 Candidatus Solibacter sp.
AGCCACAGGAACACCTGCGACGCCGAAGGAGGCAGAACAGGAAAGCGCGTGAGCGCCACGGCGGAGGCCAGTAATAACCCGCCAGGCATCATGAAGGAGTAGACGAGCTTGAGGCTTTTTGAATTCATCGTAAATTCGTCATTGCGAATTCGTCGTGGCGGACTCGTGGTGGCGCCGGATTTCAACCGATTCCGTTCCGTCGTTTCTAAACTGTATCGGCCCGTTGCAAAAGATCACCCCGGTTCATGCCCCCAAAAAATATTCGCAACAGCAATTGACGCACCGAGCGCAGCAATTGGACATTATCAATCAGGTACATACCGCACAGCCTTTTGTGCACCGGGCCGGCGCGTTTAAGTCGGCGCCATTCGTAGAATCAATGGTGAGTTCTTGGTCTTTTAAATTATGGCAATTCTGGCAGTCATGGCAATTCTGGCAATTTACGCGGTTGAATCTACTTGCGTCGCTACCGCGCCCGAATCAGTCTATGATGGTCTGCTTACAAAAGGAGTTATTGTGCCCCGTTTACCTTACTTGGATCGAGCATCTTTGTCCCCGGAGATCGCCGAACTCTGGGACCGCCGCCCTCTCAACCTGTATCGAATGATCGGTCACGCCAAAACTGCTGCCCCGGGATTCCTCGCTCTGGGGCGGTCGCTTCTCACCGAATCCGATCTTGACCCGAAGCTGAGAGAACTTGTGATCCTGCGTGTGGGTGCGATCAGCAAAGCAAGCTATGAGGTTTATCAGCACAAGCGGGTCGCGCAATCGGTTGGGCTGTCTGAAGATGAAATCGGCGCAGCCTTGCGGGAACGCTCCGACGACTGCCTTACGGAGTTGGCCCGGCTCGTCTTGAGATTTGCCGAGGCCGTGGTGTGGGAAGTGAAGGCGCCCGAGCCGCTTTACTCGGCAGTTGCCGGCCAGTTGAGCGAAAGGCAAATCGCGGAACTGCTGCTTACTATCGGATTCTATATGCTGGTGAGCCGCTTCCTTGAAAATACCGAGGTAGAAATCGAAGTGGCCGCGAAGAAAGGATAGCGATAATCATGTCGCCCGTGAGCAACAAGCAATCCGCGAAGGCTGAAGACCCGTTGCATCAGGTGTTTGATACTTCTTTGGGCCTGGCCCAGGGGCGCGGACGGCTGAAAGGTCTCAAAGTATTGGTAGTGGGCGCGGGACAACGGAGCACTCCCGATCCTGAATCAACCATCGGGAATGGCCGGGCCATGAGCATACTGTTTGCGAAAGAGGGTGCGGTGGTTGGGTGCGCGGACCTTGATGTTGCGGCCGCACAATCTACCGTAGACCTGATTGCGGCGGCCGGTGGACGCGCAGTGGCCATTCAAGCGGATGTCGCCAAGCCAGAAGAGATCCAGAACATGTTCGACCAGGCCGAGCAATCCCTTGGTGTTCTGGACGCGGTAGTGGCGAATGTCGGTATTGCCAACGGCAAGAACCTTATGACCGAGACGGCGGAGACGTGGGACCAAGTGATGAACGTGAACCTGCGCGCTCACATGTTGACCGGACAACGGGCGCTCAACTCTCTTGCGCCGGGAGGAGCCATCCTTCTTATTTCATCCCTGGCTTCTGCAAGCCCCACGGGAAGAAATCCGGCCTATGAAGCGTCAAAGGCCGCTCTTGCAGCGCTATGCCGCGCTCTCGCCCTGGAGGGCCAGTTTCGCGGGATACGAGCCAATGCCCTTGCTCCCGGATTGCTCGACACGCCCATGGGACGCGCAGCCAGCGCCCGAACTCCCTCTCGCGCCACGCGGCCACTTCCCTTTTGCCGTCAGGGAACGGCATGGGAAATGGCCTATGCTGCGCTGTTCCTGATCTCGAGGGAATCTTCCTACGTCAACGCCCAAACCATCTTCGTAGATGGAGGCTTAGGTTCGGGCGTGGCAGTTACGTCTTGAAAAATCCTCTGGGTCGGCGATACAAATTCAGCGCATGAGGGTGCAGTCTCTATTTCGTGCTCCCCGGAAAAAGCAGGCAATTCTCTCACGAAAATTCAACAAGCCCATCTGCCCTGAACCGCTGCCTGATTGTGCTGGTATTTACGGCCACTGACTTTGTGGAGCGCTCTGGCCGCGCAGCATGGCTGCGGCAATTTCTTTCAGGATCTTGGCGCACACCATGGCTGTTTGGTTTTGGTGGTCTCTGCCCGGATTGTATTCAACCATATCTGCGCCCACGATCGGCACGCGGAGTCCCTGGATATGTCCCAGCACGTCCCTGACGGACATGCCTCCTGGCTCATAGTGCGAGATACCGGGGACAAAGGCCGGGTCAAGCACGTCCATATCGAAAGAAATGAAAACCGGCCCTTCCAGCTTCAACTCCGAAAATAGATGAAGATTGCGCATGGTGATTACCTCCACGCCAAATCTGCGCGCCTGCTCAAGCTGATGGCCGGTGACAGTCCTGATCCCAACCTGAATCAAGCGCCGGGCCAATCTCTCCTCCATAATGCGGGCCATGGGACAGGCATGAGAGAACCGATTGCCGTCCAACTCGTCATAGAGGTCCGGGTGTGCGTCGAAATGAAGAACAGTCAGGTCATCAAAGTGAGAATGAAATCCTTTGAGGATGGGATAGGTGATCGAGTGGTCGCCCCCAAGGCAGATGAGCGGCCCCCCTGACTCCAGAGTCCGCCGCACATTAGTCTCAATTGCGGCAAAAGCCGGTCCGGCATCCTCGGTCAGATCCAGATCGCCGGCGTCCCGCAGGAAATTGGGGCTGCCAAGATCGAAGCCGTCTTCCGTCCACAGGTTCGTAGAGCCACAGTGAAGCGCTTCGCGGATGAATTTGGGGGCCTGCGCTGCCCCATGCAGGAAGCTGGAGTTGGCATCGAAAGGAATGCCAAGAAGCGAGATTGTGCGGATAGCTTGAGTCATTGAAAGACGTGATACCACGAAGCGAACGAAGTTTAGATGACCAGCGCCAACTCACCATGGAATCACGGAAGAGCCAAAATGTCGAGTTCCTCCATTTTTAGGTGCTGTGATAGCTCGCACTCATCTGCGCAACCAGCGCCAAACGGGGACGGCCGCAGATTGCCCGTTACCTTTCTCCGTCAAACACTGCTACATTGGTACAAGCGGTGGAGCGCAAACATGAAAAGAGTGGTCGTGGTGGTGAACAAGTGGTGGGAGTGTCATCCGGCGCTTGCGGCCATCATGAATGCCAACGCTCAGCCCCCGCCTAACGGCCTTCCCTGGCCCAAGTTGTTTAGCTCGCCGCGTCCTCGGCCTGACCCGAGAAATCTGCCTCCGGAAAACCCTGACCCTACTCCCCGCGCAGTCTTCAATTTGACCAATGTTTCCGCCGAGATCTGGTGCGTATCCGATCTGCTCGAACATCTTCCCGATACCGGGAAATATCAATCCAGTTCCCAGCAGAAGGCCAAAGTGCTGGGCAAAATATTCCACCAGAGCGTCGACCTCACAATTGCTGTTGGCACCGCCGCCCTGCCGTGCGATTCCCGCACGGAAAACGGCAATGTCGCTATTGGGACAAAAATATTCATGCACAATGGACATCCCGGTGGATCCAATCCGGACAGCAACTGGACCGATGGCCCCTTTGACCGAATTGTCGATTCCCCTCTCGCGCCCGACACCTTCGCCAGAATCGCCGACGCGGACATGGCGTCGATTGCCAACAGGTTCCTGGTTCCGCCCTGCAGTCCCGCACCGGCCAACCGTCTACTTTGCAAATTCGAGAACGTAGCTCTGGGAACGATCAACGTCACCGATACCGCAGAATATCCGAGTGCTGACCTGCAAACGGTAAGCGAATCTGCCAGGGCACCGGGCACCGGCCCGCTGGTTTCACTGGAAACCACCCATGGACTGATTCGCATACAGTGCAAGACGCCGTTTCTTTTTATCTCAGGTATTACCAACCGGCTGGGACATTTTGACGAAGAGGTAAAACCCAGAAGCTATTCCCAGAACACCGTCGCCGCCCACAACGCCGGTGTGGCACTCGCGTGGCTGCTGCCGCAGATCGACAAGGTGCTGTAGAGAGATTCACTATTAACGGACGCAATTCTGCCAGTCTCAAGATCTTCGGCGGAAAGCAGCAGAGACTGGAGACGAAATGGTGATCAGAGCATCTGCAAATATGACCGGAGCGTATTCCTTCGTTTGTCAATATTCTTCCACCGATCGCTTGTGTGAGCGCCTGAACCAGTTGGGCTGGGAGTGGCGGCTTGGCGACAGCCATTGGTATGGCGACTACGTTGCTACCGTGCCTTTTCCCGGTGTGCGTATCCGCATTGTCGACTTCCCCAAGCGCGCCGACGATGGATGGCGATACGAATCGGACATCCGCATCGCAAAAGAATGCACCACGCCGATGACCAGAATTGACGAAGCGTACCGCCAAATTCTGAGCCAGATTCCCGCGCACGAGATCAAAGAAATCGAATGGTTTGATTAACGCCGCCAGCCAGCCAACACGACAAACCCGCTGGGCGCTTTGGTAGAAAACGGCATGCATTCGCTTATTTCAATGCGCTTTACAATCGGTGCCCATGTTCAGATACTCTAAAGTTCAGATACTCTAAAGAGGATGTTCAGGAGGCACTTTGTCCATTACCAGCCTTGAAGAGCTGATGGGAATGCGCGCGGCCGGCGTGGTGGTTCGGCTCATGCTGGAAGCCATGAAACAGGCGGTGCGCCCCGGCGTCACAACCGCTGAGCTGGATGAAATAGGCGGCAGAGTGATGCGGCTGCATGGGGCCCGTTCTGCGCCTGCGCTGGTCTATGAGTTTCCCGGAGTGAACTGTATCAGCGTAAACGAGGAAGCCGTACACGGCATTCCGGGCGCAAGGAAGCTACAGGAAGGCGACCTGGTAAAGCTGGACGTGACGATCGAAAAGGACGGATTTATGGCGGATGCCGCCATTACAGTTCCGGTCGGAGAAGTATCGAATGAGAGACGGCTCCTGATCGCGTGTGCGGAGCGCGCTTTCCAAAATGCAATGCTCGTGGCGCGCGCCGGCGTTCGCATCTCTGAGATTGGCCGCGCCGTGGAGCAGGAAGTGCGCCGTAATGGCTTCTCCGTCATTCGCGATCTCGGCGGGCATGGGATCGGACGCACCATTCACGAAGAGCCACGGGTCCCCAACTATGCCGATCCTCGAGCCCAACAGATCTTGACCGAAGGCCTGGTGATCACCGTTGAGCCCATCATTGCCGCAGGCTCCGGCAGGGCGATCATGGCAAGAGATGGCTGGACCATTCGCACGGCGGACCGCAAAGCCTCTGCCCACTACGAACATACATTGGTGATTACCAAAGGAAAGCCCATCCTGTTGACGGCAGCATGAGCGGCGCCTAAACGATAATGGCCGTAGAGGATTGGATCTTCACTGCCACACCGACGGCTGCGCCCGGAGCTTTTTCTTCAATGCGAATAACTTGCCCAGTGCAGGAAATCTTGCTGCCGCTCATATGCAGGACAAAGGCGATGATCTCTTGCAGCCGCGGCTTGTAATTTGAATAAAAGAAAATGCCGTCCTTGCTTATGTCGCGCACAATTCCCGCATGCGCCTCGGTTCCACTATTCCCGGTAATAGAAACAGGAAAGATCACCAGAGCACGGGGGCTGCGGCGTTTATTGGCATGGGGCGCAAGCATAATTCCATGAGCTCGTTGGACTTGACTCCGAACATGCAGTTTTTTCGATGACGACATTTACGGATGAAGCCTGTCAATAGAAAGTTGCTAGGCTGTTCGTGCATCCCTCCTGCCATTCATAACCGCTGTGGATGCAAAGCGTTAGCCGGGAAGAAGCAAAAGGTGTGTAACCATTACCTTGAGACAGGGGCAAAATCTGCTCGGAGTTGTAAAAGGAGCAACACTCTTAGACGGGGTGGCATAACGGCCCGTGTGGAAGTTCAACTAACGACCGGCTTTACAGCTGCGGAAAAAAATCTCTGGCAACCAAAATTGTTACCTCTGAGCTGAAGCCCCGAATGTATTTTCAAAAATTATGGCACAGCTGAAGCTGTGCCCCTTCAAATCAAAAGCAAAACGATTTTTTCAGCAGCCCGTTTTAGCCCTGGTATAAAAATGCCGCCGAGCGACATCGATTTTGAGGCTACCCCAAATGCGCTATGAAGGCTGCCACCACTTACGATGTTGTTAATGCTGCGAAGGTGACGGTTCAGGGGGTCGATCAAGCTGGAAGGTGACTTCGATATCAGCCCAGGCGTCAACCGGGTTGCCGTATTTGCT
>DATMMY010000295.1:0-3278 GCA_035569515.1 Candidatus Solibacter sp.
CACCATTCCCGGGCGAGGTTGGAGCGGTTGTATTCCGGCGTTGGCCGACAATCCAGAACCGGATGATGGCGTCAGAATTACTCGCTGCACAATATCGGGGCGGTCAACGCTGGCCAGAATCAAATAATCAAAATGAGATCCGCGCAACAATGAGGTGAGCACTGTATCGGCCGACGCCGGCCCCAGCTTAGCGGCCACGCGGTCGGAAGCGCCCTGCAGCCCTTCAATCTGGATACCGGTCTTGGTGCGGATCATGTTCAAAATATCTCCCAAGGTGGAGTTTATGGATTCAACGCTCAGAAGCCCGTTCTGGTAACTGACCTTGGGTGGCCCGGGAGGCATCTGTTCCGGACGCAGGGGAACCTGTATCTGCTCTACTGGTGGCGCAACGACTGGAGCCGGTGGCTGCTCCTGGACCATGGGCATGGGTTTCCGCCGACGCTTGCCGGAAACCTGAGGGGTCGCCGGCTGTTGCTGCTGGCTGTCTTTAGCAGCTTTGGCGGGAGCGCTCGTCTCCTGCGTACCTTGCGAGGATATTCCAGTGCGTATTTGTGCCTGGGGAAGGGCTGCTGTTAATCCACACAGCAGGACCGAAATACCGAAAATCTTGAAAGCAGAATGTCTCATCCTCAACGGTTTACCATCTATCGTGCGAGTCTAACTGAATTTTACTCCGAATGTTCTAAGAACGGCGAACCAAAGAGAATTTGCTAATCTAATTACCTGAGGAGCAATATCCCTAACGATGGGCGGAGCATTTGCCGCAGCACGCGGGCTGATTTGCTCTGCCGGGATGTCCGGGCTGGACCGACGTAAATGCTGAATTTTCAGAGGTTTGGCGAATGACTAAGGGCAGGGTTTCCGATACATCCGGACTGCTCCGGAAAGCATCTTAAAAGAGCCTGAGTAGTGCCTGTTCCAGTGGGACTGAGACGAATATGAATAGACTGAGTCTGAAGATTTTCTCCGCACTCTTAATCATGGCAAGCTCTGTTCCGGCCTGGTCGCAAAGCTGTCAGGTTCGGGACGAAATACCCGCCCAGGCAAAAACCGCCATCGAGAATTCTGCCATGCAGATTTTTGAGCAGGCCAGCCATGGCAATGTCGAGTCCATACGGGCCAATACAATTCCTTCACTGCAGTCCAACTTCAATGGAATTGCCGCGGCGGTCACCGACAACAGGCCCGCCTTTGGCGGCGGGCATGCTCAGATCCGAAGTTCGTTTTTGCTGGATGCCGGCGCCACGCCCAGCCCCGATGGCCGGTTCTACTGCGGTGTTTTCGAAGCCAGCGGAATGAGCGCCAGCAGCGCCGCGTTTGACATACCGAACCTTCCAGCAGGCAGGTACGGAATTGTGATTCAGGATTTCATCGGCAATCGAGGCCCCTATTCGCTCACCACGATTTTCCAGGACGTGAATGGCTGGAAGCTGGCCGGATTTTATGTGCGTCCCCAGACTGCGCTCGGACATGACGGCATCTGGTACCTGACCCACGCCCGGGATTACAAGTCCAAAGGCCAAAACCACAATGCATGGTTTTATTACTCCACTTCCTGGGACCTGCTCGCACCGGTGACCTTCATGGATACGCGGCTGCTTTCCAAAATTATCCAGGAGTCGAACGGGGTACAGCCGAAAGACATTCCCGCCGGTGGAAAGCCTGTAGCTTATTCTGCCAACGGCAAGACCTACAACATCACGGACATGAGTGTCTTCCGCCTGTCCAACACCTTCGATCTCAACATCCGTTACTCGGTGCCCAGCACTGCGGATTTCAACGCGGCCCAGGCGGATGCCCGCGGTCTGGCCACGGCTTACGTAGCCCAGTACCCGGAGCTGAAGGACACTTTTAATAACGTGTATGCGCATGCCGTGGATGCATCCGGCGGTGACGTTGTGGGTCTCGTAACCCTTAAGCCGGCAAAATAGGGATAGCCCGTGCCGTGGTATCGCACGGGAGAGACACAATCAGTTTGCCGCGAATCACGCGAAAAAACGCGAATTTTTTAAGAGCCCGCTTTGAGCCAATTGATATCTGACAATTCGTGTTCATTCGCGTCAATTCGCGGCAAAAACTCCTGGGTTTCCAGTCCTAGATCTTGCTGGACATGTATCTAGTTCACGAGCGTGCTTACGTTAGCCGCTGGAACGGACTTGTTGAACCCCATCAAGCGTCGCAGCTCCGCAACTGCCTGTTTGTGAATCTGGCTGATGCGGGCTTCGCCCACTCCCAACCGTTCTCCTATTTCCTTTAACCTCAACCCTTCAAAGTAGTAGAGGCGCAATATCTGGCGCTGCCGGGGCTTGAGTTGATCGATATAAGAGCCGAGTAATCTAAAATCTTCCTGCTTGCTGCACACTTCAAACGGACTTTCATCTGCGGAAGGCAGATTGCCAATTTCGTCCACGTTCATTGGTTCGTCGTCATCATTCGACGGGGTCGAAGCCGGTTTGGACGATTCCAGCCGCTGAAGGGTCTGGTCGTACTCCTCCAGTCCCAGGCCGACAGCTTTAGCAATCTCCATCCGCGAAGGAGCGACGCCGGTTTGGGCGTGCAGGCGGCATTTAGCGTTCTCAATTTCGCGGCCTTTCTTGCGGTCCTGGCGTGAGCACGTGTCGCCCTTCCGCAATTCATCGAGAATCGCGCCGGTAATGCGCGAGTTGGCAAATGTGGAAAACTCAACTGCGCGTGAAGCATCGTAACGGCTGGATGCCTCCAAAAGTCCTATCATGCCGGTTTGAACCAAGTCCTGGACGTCTACGTGGGCCGGCAACCGACGTTTGATTTTCCGTGCGATTGCTTCCACCAGGTTGAAATAGTTCTGCACGATCAGTTCTGGCGTCGCCGGATTAAGAATATTTGTACTCATTGTCTTCCCCCTACTTCTTACTAAGGCACATGAGTAGCCAAACGGGAGTACCGCCTAAGTGATTCAAATATAAAGACAAAAATACTTAAGGAATGTCTTGCTGCCTGTTCCATGTCTAGACTTCAGACAAGAATGTCTGAATCTCGTACGGCCGCAAGGCCAAAATGAATAGAGCAGTATTGTCTAATCGAAGTCGTTGTTTTCCGTCAGTTTGCTGAACGATTCCCAGGTAACGTTATGTTCATGAAAAGACGTGAAGATCCTTGCCAGGAGAGGAAGCAGATCGGCCGGTTGGCTGGGTTCGAAGTTTATGCTTGAGCGCTTGTGCATCGTAGACTCGAAGCGGCGCGCGAGATATTGGGTGAGCAGCTGTTCGAGTTGGTCCGGCGACGGTGGAATGCAGGAA
>DATMMY010000296.1:0-4359 GCA_035569515.1 Candidatus Solibacter sp.
TCAATGGACCGCGACGGAACCGGCGCAGGCTTTGACTGCGAGCTGACGGCAGCCGTCGTCGGACAGGTCTCCATCCCAGTCATTGCCTCCGGGGGAGCAGGAAACGTGCAACACTTTATCGATGTCTTTTCCGCAGGCAAGGCGGACGCGGCCCTGGCTGCCTCAATCTTCCACTTCGGCACCCACGCCGTAGCGGAGCTGAAGCAGACCCTTCTCAACGCCGGAATCCCCATGAGGTGGCCATGCTGATTCCGTCTATTGATGTGCTGGGCGGAAAAATTGTCCAGCTTGTTCAAGGTGAAAAGAAGGCCCTGGAATTTAACGATTTCGATTACTGGATCAATCGGTTTTCCGAATATCCCCTGGTGCAACTGATTGACCTGGACGCAGCTATGGGCCAGGGCAGCAATCACGAACTGATCGCCATGGTGTGCCAGCGCCTTCCGTGCCAGGTGGGCGGCGGAATTCGCAACCGCGAGCGCGCAGCAGAATTGCTTGGCCTTGGGGCAAGGCGGGTCATTTTTGGCTCTTCGTTGCTGCAAGATGGCAAGATCAACGTCGCTCTTGCTGAAGTGTGCTCCGCGCATCTGGGAACTGAGCGGCTGACCTTTGCCATTGATTCACGGAATGGCAAAGTGTCCATCAAGGGCTGGAAAGAAAATACCGAGATTAGCCCCCTCGACATGCTGCAAGCGCTCGGCTCTTATTGCGGAGCCTTCCTGTACACCCACATCGACACCGAAGGAACCATGACAGGCTTTCCAATGGAGGTAGCTCGCGGACTGCGGCAAGCTACGACAAAGCAGTTGATCGTTGCCGGCGGCATTCGATCCATGGATGAGGTAAACGCGCTTGACGCGATCGGGGCCGATGCTGTGGTGGGGATGGCGATCTATACGGGGTTGATCAAGTAAGAAAGAGGCAAATGCATTTTTGCCGCGAATTTGCGCGAATGAACGCGAATTAAAACAAAAAACTAAATAAAGAAAAAAACGATTTTAAGAAGAACGATATGAGGATATCCTCGCGTTGGTTCTCGCCTTATTCGTGTTCATTCGCGTAATTCGCGGCTAAAAATCCTACAACTTCACGCTCACCGAAACTCCATCCCGTAGCGGCAGGATGGTGGTAAAGAAATCTTCCATGGCATAGAGCTTCCGGTTGAATTCCTGGATGGCGCGCGTGGATTCCTCTTGCGGCTTGTCCTGCGTGACCTTGCCGCTCCACAGGACGTTATCCGTGATAAACAGCCCGCCCCGGCGAAGGCGTGGCTTCACCAGATGCAGCACGCGGGGATAGTCTTCCTTATCGACATCGTTGAAAATGACGTCGAACTCCTGCTTCTGCTCGGAAAGCAGTTCCAATGCATCTCCGACCTGGATTCGTATACGGTTTTCGAGCCCTTCCCGCCGGAAGTAGCCGCGAGCTTCATCGGCCTTCTTCTGGTCGCCGTCCGTGTAGAAGACTTCCCCGCCCTCTCCCACGGCCTGCGCCCACCAGATGGTGGAGTAGCCGATGGCGGAGCCAAGCTCAAAAATCTTGCGTGCGTTGATGAGGCGCGCGTACTGAAACAACACACGCGCAACCGCCGGCCCCACAATGGGAATATTGCGCTCGTGTGCCTGCTGTTCCATGTCGCGCAGTACGGGACCGCGCTCCGGCAGCAGGCTATAGAAATACTTTTCAACAGCAGGATCGGTTATGTTCATCAGGAAACCGTTTCTCCGGGCTTCATGGTCATGAGTTCAACTCTCAGGCCAGCCGCTTTAAGTTCGCTCCCGAATTCCTCGGGAGTTCCGGTAAGCAGTGGGAAGGTGCCAAAGTGCATGGGAATTACCGCCTTGGGCTTTAACAGGCGGCAGGCGTAAGCAGCCTCCTTTGGCCCCATGGTGAAGCGGTCGCCAATCGGCAGCATGGCCAGGTCCGGACGGTACAACTCATGGATGATGGCCATATCGCCAAACACACACGTGTCGCCAGCGTGGTAGATCCTGGTTCCATTCTCGAACTCGATAACATAGCCGCAAGGCTCTCCACCATACACAACGGAGCTTCCATCTTCAATGCCGCTGGAGTGAAACGCATTGACCATGGTGACCTTGATGTCCCCGACTTTCACGCTGCCGCCTTTGTTCATGGGCGCAATCTGCCTGGCTCCGTGTTTTTGCATCCATCCGCAAAGCTCGTAGATGCCGACCACTGTGGGATTATGCTTCTTGGCCAGCTCGGCCGCGTCCCCAATATGATCGCTGTGGCCATGGGTGCACAGCATCACGTCAATCCGGTCAAAGCTCTTCTTGTCGGCTGGCGTAGCCGGATTGCCTGTAACCCAGGGATCAACGATTACCTTCTTGCCGCCTGGGGTTTCAATCAAGAACGTCGCATGTCCCAGCCAAGTTACTTTGATTCCGTTGAGTTTCATCTCGTGCTTGCCTCTTATGAAGTTTTGATGCCTTCGATGCTTTCGCGAAAACACAAAATTCTAGTTGTTGGAAGAGCACTTAGCAATCAGCACTCAGCATTCAGCCAAACAGAGAGCAATTAGCAGTTAGCAATTAGCAATTGGCAATTGGCCAAAAAAACCAAGGTCAACGACGCAACCACACATTCGCCGCGCTCGTGCAGGCTCCGTCACAAAGGAATACTGAGAAAGGCAAGAATCAAAAACCTCAACGCAGAGGACGCGGAGCAAAAGCAGAGGACGCAGAAGGAATTCCATTTCCTTTTGGCTAATTGCCAATTGCTAACTGCTAATTGCTCTCTGACGGCTGACTGCTCGTATCGAATGCTAAAATCCTGCCATGCCGGAAATACTTCTGAGCCGTGACCAAATCGCTGTGCGTGTAGCTGAAATAGGGCAGCAAATTACCACCGATTTCGCCGGGCAATCTGTCTTACTCATTGGCGTTCTCAAAGGCGCGTGCATGTTCCTGGGCGATCTGGCGCGGCAAATCCAGCTGGATGCAACTTTCGATTTCATCGCGGTCCGCAGTTACGGTGACCGGCACAGCACCGGCGAGGTACAGCTCATCAAAGACGTGACCATGCCGTTGCGGAACCAAAACGTTGTCCTGGTCGAGGACATCCTCGATACCGGTCTCACCATGACCTTCCTGAAGAAGATGCTCATGGCCCATCAGCCGCGCGTCCTGAAGACCGCTACGCTGCTTGATAAGCCCTCCCGCCGTGTCCTGCCAATTGAGGCGGATTATGTCGGATTTCTGATTCCGGACCGGTTCGTAATCGGCTACGGCCTTGATTACGTCGAACGGTATCGCAATCTTCCCGACATCTGCGTTCTTGCAGAAGCACCCCGAAAGTAGTGTTACAATCCGATTTGGAATGTCTTACGTCATTTCTGATTTCCAGACGAAAGTCAGGAACTGGCAATCCGTAGCCAGTGCCATTGACCACACCCTGCTCAAGCCGGAAGCTACCCGAGATCAGATCACCCGGCTCTGCGAAGAGGCGGCCTTCTACAAATTTGCCGCGGTATGCGTGAACCCCTGCTGGATCAGCCTGGCGGTGAGTGTGCTTCGCCGCACGCCGGTCAAGATTGCAACCACCATCGGCTTCCCTTTGGGCGCCAACCACACCACTGTGAAACGCGTGGAAGCTGTTGAAGCCATTCGCGTAGGAGCCCAAGAGCTCGACATGGTCATGAACATCGGCGCGCTCAAGTCAGGCGACCGGAAACTGGTGCAGACCGACATTGCGGCAGTCGCCAAGGTGGCCCACAATGCCGGCGCCATTCTTAAAGTGATCCTGGAGACGCCACTCCTCACGATTGAAGAAAAGATTCTTGCCTGCGAGCTGTCACTGGCCGCCAAAGCCGATTTTGTAAAAACCGCAACCGGTTTTTTTGGCGGGGCCACAGTGGAAGACGTGGCGTTGCTGCGTGGCGTCGTGGGTGACCGCGCCCAGGTCAAGGCCTCCGGCGGAATCCGCAGCTCGGCCGCGACCAGCGCCATGCTCGATGCAGGAGCTGACCGCATCGGCGCCAGCGCCAGCGTCGCCATTGTTCGCGAGCTGGGCGCGCCGGAGCTAGAAAGCACTCAGCATTCGGCACTCAGCACTCAGCCAGAGAAACACTGAAGGCATACTGCGACCATCGACGTTATCGCTGCCTACGCAAGGGCAGTCTTACCACTGATTTCCACTGATCGAAAAGCAGCAATTGGCAAATAGCAAATAGCAATTGGCAATTGGCCAGAACGGCAAGAACTTATGACGATAGAGTCTAACGGATAAGTACTGATTTTGATTGGCTAATTGCTAATTGCCATTTGCTAATTGCTCTTCCAGCCGCTGAGTGCTGACTGCCTTCCTGCTATCATAACTTCTTGGAATACGCGACCA
>DATMMY010000297.1:0-13604 GCA_035569515.1 Candidatus Solibacter sp.
CCGGGCGTGGGCTTCGCCTACTCGCCGCAGTGGGGCGGATTTCTGACTGGCCGTGGCAAGACGGTGGTCCGCGGCGGATACCGCCTGCTCTATGATCCGAACTTTTATAACCTGTACCTGAATGTCGCAACTTCGGCGCCGGCAGTCTTCCAGCAGACGCTGGTGGGCTTCAAGGCGTTTGCCAATCCTTTGCCTGCCGTGCCTACGGGGACCAATGTGCGCGCACAGCTGGCATCCTCGATTACGCCAGGGATATTTGATCCTCGCTCTTTTATCCAGACCATCGTGTCCCCGAATCTGAGACCTGACAAGGTCCATACCTGGAGCCTGGGGCTGGAACGCGAAATTACGAAGCATTCGGCCTTTGAAGCGCGTTACGTGGGCAACCATGCAGCCAACCTGTTGCAGTCTGTGAACGGCAATCCTTTTATTGCCGATCTGAAGCAGAGTTTCCCCAACCTGGTGCCTGCGGGTCTCACACCCTGCGCGCCCGCCAATGCTCAGATCCCGCAGGCCATTGGCCGCGTGAACTGCAACCAGGGCATCGTGCGGTCCCGCGTTAACAGCGGCTTTTCCGATTACGACGGACTGCAACTGGAGTTTCGGGCCAGCAATCTCTTCAACCAACTGACGCTGCGTACCGGATATACCTTCAGCAAAGCCCTGGACAACGTGAGCGAGGTTTTCAGCACATTTTCGGCGGGTACCACGCGGGCGTCTGCACAGAACCCATTGCAGACCGGCGGAGCGGAGCGGTCCAATTCAGGCTTGAGCGTGCCCCATGCGTTCACCATCATGTTCAATGAGCAGCTGCCATTCTTCAAGAAGCAACAGGGATTTGCGGGGCACGTGCTGGGCGGCTGGTCTCTTTCCGGCAACTATATTGCGGCTTCAGGTCAACCCTATACCGCCGCGCAGCTCTTCATAGCACAGTTCACCTCTGCAGGGAATTTCTATGACAGTGCCTACGTCGGTGCTTTTGACAGTGCGGACATCGCCCGGCCGTTCTTCGGCAATCCCAACGCTCCCGCGAACACCGTGGGCATTTTTGCAGGCGATAGCTGCAATCTGTTTGGCGTGGGCTGCAGCCAGCCGGCCAACCAGTTGATCAACATGAACGCTATCAACGGGCAGCCGGTGGTTGCCTTGACGAAGAATGATGTTCGGTTCATCGCCAATACCGGCATTGCCCAGCAGACTTTCCACACGCCGTTTGGCAATGTGCCGCGCAACTCACTAAGAGATGCGATTCAAAACGTCGCCAATTTTTCGGTTTACAAGCGCATCAAACTGGGTGAGCGGGCCGGATTTGAGCTGCATGCCACAGCCCTAAACGTGTTCAACCATTACAATTTTTCGAGCGTTGATCCGTTCCTGGAAGATGCTGGTTTAACTGGATTCGGCAACGGCTTTGCCAATCCGGCAGTTACCGATGCTCCAGGCCGGAAGGTATTCATTGGAGGCAAGCTCACCTTTTAATTCAAAAGGCCCTCCCATTTTGTGCTTCGAGAAGTACCTTCGGCTGGCTGAGAACAAGCTCTTCGGCTTGGTTCTGGACATGCGAAGCAGGTGGCTCGTCACAACTTTCGAGAAACGAAAGTGTCAGCCAGCCGAGGCGCACGATTTTATTTCGATTTGGACTGCCACAATCCCAGAACCGCGCCGGCCGGGTCCCGGATAAAGCTAAACCAGCCCATGCCTATTACTTCCGTGACGCCCTTCATGATCTCGGCGCCTAAGGATTGCGCTTTCTTCGTGGCGGCGTGAATGTCATCCACTGCAACGTAAGCGAGCCATCCTGAAGGCCCACCCGGAACCTGCTTCATGATTCCGCCGCCGGTGCCTGTTCCCACATTGATGATGGTATAAGTACCGTCGGGTGTGGCGGGATTTGGCACATCTTCCAACTTCCACTGAAACAGCTTTGAATAAAATGCTTTTGCCTTCTCCGAGTCAGGCGTGTTCAGTTCAACATGGACGAATGCGTTTGCCATCGATTTCTCCTTACCGGAAGTCACATTATGTGCTGCGACTCCTGAATAGTTACTATTTTAAAACGTTCATCCGCAGTCAGCGGACCAACAGTCCACTTCGCTGTCCTCCTTGCCGGCACCCCTGGAGCGACTTTAATGGCGAGGACCGCCGTTTCCCCGTTCTCGCCGTTGTGTTATGTTCATTCGTGACACCGCACTCTGGAGCAATCGATGGCCATGGAACATTTCGATGTGCTGATCATGGGGGCAGGCCTGTCGGGCATCGATGCCGCCTATCACCTGCAAAAACTCTGCCCGAACAAGAGCTATATCATCCTCGAGCAGCGGGAGCGCATCGGAGGCACTTGGGACCTGTTCCGCTATCCCGGCATCCGTTCCGACTCGGACATGCTGACCATGGGCTATTCGTTCCGCCCGTGGACCCATCCCAAAGCGATTTCTCCGGGCGACGACATCCGCGACTACATCGCCGCCACCGCGCGTGACGAAGGCATCGACCACAATATCCGTTTCCGGCATGAGATCAAGCGCGCCTCGTGGTCCTCGCAAGAGGCGAAGTGGACGGTGGAGGCCGTGCGCAAATCGCCTGACGGGCGTGATGAACTCCTGACGCTGACCTGCAATTTCCTGTTCTCGTGCGCGGGCTATTACCGCTATTCCGCCGGCTACTCGCCGGAGTTTCCCAACGCCAGCCGCTTCAAGGGACGCATTATTCACCCGCAAGCCTGGCCCGAAGACTTGGACTACGCGGGGAAACGCGTGGTCATTGTCGGTAGCGGCGCCACGGCCGTGACGCTGGTGCC
This sequence comes from Candidatus Solibacter sp., assembly GCA_035569515.1. Classification (GTDB taxonomy): domain Bacteria; phylum Acidobacteriota; class Terriglobia; order Terriglobales; family Acidobacteriaceae; genus Angelobacter. Next base: position 2,798 of record DATMMY010000297.1, read on the forward strand.
GGCGATGGCCAAGGCCGCCGACCATGTAACGATGCTGCAGCGCTCGCCGACCTATATTATTTCGGCGCCCGAGCAGGACGTGATCGCAAATTGGCTGCGGCGCGTGCTGCCCGCGATGTGGGCCTATCGGCTCAGCCGCTGGAAAAACGTCAGCTTCATGACTGGCATCTACCAGTTCTCGCAGCGTTTTCCGAATTTCGTAAAGAAGGGTCTCGTCAAAAAGGTACGCGAGCACCTGGGGCCGGGCTACGACGTAGAAACCCATTTCACTCCGCGCTACAAGCCCTGGGAGCAGCGGATGTGCCTGGTCCCTGATGCGGACATGTTCGAGGCGATCAAATCGGAGCGCGCCAGCATAGTCACTGATCACATTGAAACATTCACCGAAAAAGGCATCCAGCTTAAATCGGGCAAAGAACTCGCGGCCGACATCATTGTGACTGCGACGGGCCTGGTGATGCAGGCGTTCGGCGGAATCGAGCTTTCCGTCGACGGACAACCCGTCGATCCCGGCAAGACGCTCGCTTACAAAGGCGTAATGATGTCGGGCATCCCGAACTTTGCCTCCGTGTTCGGCTACATTAACGCCTCATGGACGCTTAAGGCCGACCTGATCTGCAATTATGTGTGCCGGCTGCTGAACTTCATGGACCGGAAAGGCGTGCGCCAAGTCATGCCGAAGGAGCGCGGCGAGGGTACGGCTGCGCCTTTTGTAGAGAATTTCACGCCTGGCTACATTGAACGCGCATTGGCGAATTGGCCGAAGCAGGGATCGAAGTCGCCGTGGCGTGTTTATCAGAACTATATTCGCGACACCATCAGCCTGAAGTGGAGCTCGCTTGACAACGGTGCGCTGGAGTTCTCGAACCCGCCGCAAGCCTCCTCCAATCCTGCATTCGCTCGAACTGGCCGACGCAGCGAGACAGAACCGGCCTCGCTCAGTGGAATTGGTTAATACGAAATGCCCGGTGTTTTGCTCACAAAAGAGTTGGTGGTCAATTGTTTCAACATGAAGTCTGCTACATCCGCCCTGGATATTTTGGCCTTAATGGATCTGTCCGTGGCGTCGAAACCGCTACGGTACACACCTGTGCGCGGGCCGTTGGTAAGCGCGCCCGGCCGCACGATTACCCAATCCAGATTGCTTTCTTGAATAATCTTTTCCTGGATCTCTTTGTCCGCAAAAATATTCCTTAGCAGTATAGGAATCAGCAGGTAGTTGTACAGGAATCCGAGTTGTCCTTTGCTGTCGCCAATGCTGAGGGAAGACTGGCAAACGAGGCGATTTACGCCCGCCGCCTCCATCGCACGGATGATATTCTTTGTGCCTTCCGAGAGCGTGGTTGTCCGCCGGTAAAGAATTAGATTGGCAAGGACCGGGACTCCGATTCGGACGAGCCATCCGGCTGGCCCGGTCAGAGCGGCAAACCTGGCGATTAACTGACAAAGGACCACAATCGCAATGAACGGCCCAACCCTGACCCGGACGCCGAGAGCTGAGAGTACGGCATCCTGGCCACGGACCGCCGCTTCCACCGAGCTGTAGTCCAAAATGTCACCCTTTGCGATGTGCAGGTTTGGGTTGGTCATCTGCATTTTGGAAGGGTTGCGGGCAAAGGCTGTGACCACGTGTCCTTGTTCCAGCGCCTGTTGAACCAGCGCTCGGCCTGTTCCACCTGCTGCCCCGAGTATGAGTAGGTTCATGGGATCCATTCCTTGGGTACAAACAACTAAGTTCGCTACAGAAGCAATGCCAGAGCGGCAGCCACAAGCAGGGCAATTGCCCAAAGCAGGTCGAAGTTGAGCCAGGTGCGCTGCAGCAGCGATAATCCGAATTTTTCGTATGACTGGTAGAACAGCAGCGCCAATGCGCCCGCTACCAACAAGAGACTAAGAGTGTGGAGGACAACAGCGAGCGCGAGAACAGCAGGGCTGGCCAGCACGGGAATTGCATGTGTGCCATGTATTGCATGTGCGCCAAGCGTGGAGTGGTCCATCGCAAGCATCGATTGGGCGAGAAAAACGGGCGCCAGCATCAGGCCAGCGCCGTGAGCGGAGGCCATCAGGAACGACCAATAGAACAGGTCTTTGCTTCCAGCCTTCATCCGTGCTCCTCGGGGGTGGCTGGACCGAAACAGACGGTAAAAGCCCAGGCTGAATAGGATGGCCGCGGTTGCAATCCGAACTGCACGATGGGGCAATGCGTCCTGCGCAAAGTGCAGAGCAATCAGGACCACGGAGATTGCGGCGGCATGTCCTAAGGCGATGGGCAGCAACGCCTTGACTACGGCCGCCCGTCTTTTTTCCTGCAGCCCCAAGGCCAGGGCAAAGAGCCAACCCATTCCGGGATTCAAACCGTGATAGGCCCCGAGAAGGCAAAGCATAACCCAGGGCCAGGGTTGCATCACGGATAGCAGTAGAAGTCCGAGGATGCATCACCGCCTTCCAGCCTGACCTGATGGCTGCGGAGATCGCCGAACTCCACAAAGAAGTTTGGATCGAGCTCCATCACGCCATTGGAGTTGACGTCAAGCTTGACCATCCAACCATCGATTCCGTCGGGGTAGAACTGCTTGTCCCAGGAAGCGTAGAGAGAATTGGTGAAGTAAATACGGCGTCCATCGCGGCTGACCTCAACCATTTGCGGACCACCATTCAGCGGTTTCCTGGGTTGCGCCGGATGAGCGGCACGGCGCACTATGCCGCCTGTGTGCACGGAGCCAACCAGCCTGGGGTTGAATGGATCGGAAACGTCGTACTGGATAAATTCCCCGGTCCCCCAGCAGGATGCGTAGAGATAACGGTCGTCCACGGAAAGATTGATGTCCGACAGCAACGGGGCGACTGCCTTGAAGCCTTTCAGAATGTCAGGCAGTTGGGCGGGGTCCGCAGGCTCCGCCGGAATTTCGATGACCTTCTGAATGGCCCAGGCGCCGTTGGAACGGTGCCATAGCCAAATGGAGCTGGAAAGATCTTTGAGAGAGATTACCACGCCGACAAATCCGTAAGCCTTAGTGGGATCGTGGGCCGGCCTGAGTTCCAGGACCATCTGTTGTTCCGCTCCAAGATCCAACGTTTGTAAATGACGCCGTTTGGGGCGGTCCCACACGTGGATGCTGTGACCGTATTTCCCCTGGAGCAACGCCTCCGGGATAACGCCGTTTTCCACCATGTTGGGCGTGCCCCACTCGCTGGTGATGGCGGTGTCTTGACCTAGGTGCCAGGCAAAGTCGTAAGCAAACTGCTGGGGACCGCGGTCCATTTCCCATTGGCCCAGGGGCTCAAAGGTGTAGTGGTCGAGAGCAAAAATCCCGCCCGGCCCTTCGCCCGAGGGTGAGCCCAGGGCGCTGATATAGATTCCATCAGGTCCGCAATGAACAGTGTGCGGACGGCTGTAACCTGTCCGCTCAGCCACTTCATGCGCCTCGATTACTTTTACAATTTTCGGCTGCCGCGGATCGGGCTTGGTGTCAATGATATGGATGCGCGACGAGCGCAGGCCGGGCACAACCAGGTAGCGTCTCTCTACATGCGGATGCGGCGAATACGGGCAGAGAGCAGAGCTGCATGCATTCCATCCGAAATGGTGGAGTTCGTCTCCCGGGTTGGGCATGTCAAGGCGGTTGACGATCTGGCCGAAGGTCTTGGATTGAGGATCTACGTCCACTACGGTCAGCGCATCCGGCTGGTTGGAGCCATTGGCATTCAGGGCCGCGACATAGGCGAGGGTTTCCCGTGGACCTCGCGCGGCAAGCTTTGGAGAAGGATAAAAAGTGGGGTCAGCTTTCCACAACATATCAAGTACGCCTCCTTTCAGAAGACTCGGGCTACCTGGATTCGCGATAAGTGAACACTCGCGTCCACGCCGTAGATTGTCGCCCGTCCACCTCCACATAGATTTTGGACAATGAATTGACGGGGCCGTCTTCTTGTGGAGGCTGCATCACCAGATCGCGCCCCACGGACCAGACAACCCGCCGTTCATCCAGGTTGCCAAAGTAATAGTCTACCTTGTTGAGATCAACGCCGTGATACCCGGTGGAGGTTGTCGACTCCACCAGGCTTGGCCGGCTGTGAAACATCAGTGGCAGAGGCAGACATACAAGCAATGGACAGCGCCACAAACAGCTGTGCCCTGTACAGCATAAAAACTCCTTAAGTATTCAGATGTATTGAGAGTGAGAAACGACCGACGGGCGCTTAGATGGACTTAGTTCACGTGAAGCCGGGTTTGAAGGGCACGAGCTTGTGGAAGGCTGACATGCAAGAAACCACTTCGACCCTGATTATACGGAGAACTCTAGAAGAAATGAAACTTCGAAGAACTGCGCTTGCTGGGGAGGGCCGGTCAGTCGGAATACTGCGCTTTACGCTCATGCGCTACCAACTCCAGGTCATGCCCTTGCCGACAACGTCTTGCTAGAATGGCTCCTAAATGATCGTGACTTACAGTCTTTCGTGGGAAGAGTACGCCGAGCAGTACCAGTACTCCTGGCCGAAGCCGGACTACTTTTCAGCAATCGTTACGATGATGATCGCTCTGCCACTGATCGCCTACGGAGTGGCACTGGCACGGTTCCTGGGTCCAAGCGAGAAGATGGTGTCGACGATCTTCATTGGCGCTCCGTTATTCTTAGTTGTGTTTGTAGTCCTGGCCCTGACGTTGGAAGCGGGGAAGGCCCGGACGCATGAGATGGTGGAGAAGCGCCTGGAATATGAACGTTTCCACGCGAAAGAACAATCGTTTTCAGCCGACCAGGAGAAATGGACACACGAGAGCCAGGCCGGTAAGCAGGAAATTCGTTGGACAGCGCTTGCGTATGCTGTGGAATTGCAGCACGGCTTCCTACTCGCTGGTGAGAAGAGTTCGTGCCTGGTACCAAAAAGGATTTTGGACGACACGACGCTAAGCATGTTACGGCAGTCCGCTCTGCCGACCGGAGATTCCGGCTGGACGTTCAAGGTGCTTTGGAGGGACTATTTTGCAACTGGAACGGCGTTGCTATGGCACAAGTATTGGTTACGTATGGCATTCGGCAACGCCATTGGTTTTGTCGTTCTGTTATGGATTGCCTACAGCCTGTTTAGCTCGAATGAAAAGTCTTTGGCGATCTGGGGATGGATCCTGGCAGCATCAGCCGTTGTTTTTACTTTGGCTGCTCAGCTCTGGTATCTTCCGCTCAGATTTGTAACTTCCGACAAAAGTCTCCGTGCGCCTATGAAGGTGGAGACCTCCGGCCAGGGTGTGCGCTTCACTACCAGCCGAGCGGAGTTCTTCATGGCCTGGACACGCTTCCGCGAATTTCAGGAGACCGGCGGAGCGTTTCTTCTGTATCGCGATGCCTCCAATTACTATTTGTTGCCCAAGAGCGGCATTTCGCCTGAGCAGCGCGATCAATTGCGCCGGATTCTTCGAGAAAAGTTGAAGCGAGTAATAACTCGCTCCAGTGATCTGGGTAGAGCGCATTGGATCGGCGTTTAAATCCGAAACTTTGTCGGGGTTCCTTCGGCTGCCTCAGGACAGGCTCCTCTCTCCGCGCCCTTCAGATGAGCTGTTACTCGGCTTCTTTGCGGCGCTACGTTCGGGATGACACTCGATATATATTGTCGCCACTCAATGCCTGGTGTGCGTGTCGTTACCGGCACTGGTTCATTTCCTTCTAGTCGTGCAAGCTCCGAATATCAGGAAGCGCAATTTGACAATGGAATCGCCACACACTACTTTTGCTTATTAGGGAATCCATAGCTACAGGAGGCGGAATGCGTCGCTACCTTATCGTTTTATCTTTTGCACTCATGTTTTTGTTCCTGGGGAACAGCCTGGCCCAGGACGTGGCGTCTTTTGAAAAACGTACCACCGTCAAGGTGCTGAAGAACGGCCTGACCGTTGTTTTGTGTGAGAGGCCGGAAGCGCCGGTGTTCTCCTTCTTCACGATTGTGGATGCGGGGGCGGTGCAGGACCCTCAGGGCTCGGCTGGGATGGCGCACATGTTTGAGCATGAGGCCTTTAAGGGCACCGACCGCATTGGCACCACCAACTATGCCAAAGAGAAAGTCGCGCTGGAAAAGGTGGAGCAGGCCTGGGCGGCTTACGATCGCGAGGACCGCAAGGAGATCGGACGCGATGCCAAGAAGGTAGCCGACCTGAAGACGGCCTTTGACAAGGCGGTGAAAGACGCCGACCAGTATGTGATCAAGAACCGTTTCGGCGAGATCATTGACCGCGAGGGCGGCGTTGGCCTCAACGCCAGTACGAGCATGGACAGCACGCAGTACTTTTACTCTATGCCGGTCAATCGGCTGGAGACATGGGCCTATCTGGAATCGTCGCGGTTCCGCAATCCGGTGCTGCGTGAATTCTACAAAGAGCGCGACGTGGTGCATGAAGAGCGCCGCTTGCGCACGGACAGCAATCCTATTGGAAAGCTGGTTGAGCAGTTCACGGCCACTGCCTACGAAGCGCACCCGTACCATCGCTCCGCTATTGGCTGGCCTTCCGAGATCGACCATCTTACGGCCACTGAGGCCGCCAAGTTTTACCGCATGTACTACGTTCCCTCGAATACGGTCATTGCCCTGGTAGGGGCGCTCAAGCCGGAGCAGGTCTTTCCCATTATGGAAAAGTACTTTGGACCGATTCCGTCCTCGCCCAAACCGGAGCCGCTGATCACGGAAGAACCGGAGCAGTTCGCCGAGCGGTCGGTTGTGATTCGCGATAAATCGCAGCCTTTTTACATTGAAGGCTACCACCGTCCCAACTACAGAGACCCTGACAACGCCGTTTATTCCGTGATTTCGGACCTGCTTTCTGAGGGCAGGACTTCACGCCTCTATCGGACCATGGTAAGGGACCAGAAGATCGCCGCTTTCGCGGGAGGTTTCTCCGGCCTGCCGGGCACCAAATATCCTGGGCTGTTCAGCTTTGTCGCCGTACCTGTGCCTGGGCACACGGCGCAGGAAATGGGCAAGGCCATCCGAGAGCAAATTGAACGGCTGAAGAATGAAGATGTCAGCGACGAAGAGTTGCAGATGGTAAAGACACGGGCCAAAGCCAACCTGATTCGCGGCCTGGCGAACAATCAAGGCCTGGCTATCCAGATGGCCAGCTACCAGCTTCGCTACGGCGACTGGCGCGAGTTGTTCCGGAGCGTGGACAAGATTGACAAGGTCAGCAAAGCGGACATCCGCCGAGTGGCCAGCAAGACCTTTGTGGAAAAGAACTGCACCGTGGCCATGATTGAGAATGACGCGACCAAACCGGCGCAATCCAAAGATGGAGACACCCAGAAGAAGGAGACCCGCTAATGATCCGCCACACGCTTTCGTCAACGCTCCTCTTTCTCACCATCCTGATTACCGGTTCGCTTCCGGGCACAGCGCAAACCACAGCTCCGGCCAAGCCGAAAGCTCCGGCGGCAGAATCACCTGCAAAGAAGACCGGCACAGCTTCCAAGGCCGCGCAATCGGGCGAAGAGCAGGATGCGGCAGCCGCCGATCTGCGCGCCATCAAGAAGCCGCCGCTCCCGGAATTTCATCCGCAGGAGCCCAAACGCGTCCAATTGTCAAACGGCATGGTGATCTTTCTGCAGGAAGATCATGAGCTGCCGCTGATCGACGGCTCGGCCATTGTTCGGGGCGGTTCCAAGAACGAACCCGAAGATAAAACCGGCCTGGTTTCCATTTACGGCGAAGCCTGGCGCACGGGCGGCACCAAGAGCAAGAGCGGTGACGAGGTGGATGACTTGCTGGAAGCCCGGGCGGCCAAAATTGAAACCGATGGAAGCACGCTAAGCACCGATATCTCGCTCTCTTGCCTGAAGGGAGATTTCGATTTCGTTCTCAATCTGTTCCAGGATTTCCTGCGCAATCCCGAATTTCGCCAGGACAAGATCGATCTTGCCAAGGAGCAGGTGAAAACGGGGATCGCCCGCCGCAATGACAATCTGGGCGAGATCGCTTCGCGCGAAGCCATCAAGATCGGCTACGGCCCCAAGAGCCCGTACGCGCGCGTGCCGGAATACTCCACAGTCGCAGCCGTAACCCGCCAGGACCTGCTTGATTGGCACGCAACACACACGCATCCCAACAACATTATTCTTACCTTGACCGGCGACTTTGATCCGGTGGCCATGGAAGCCAAGCTGCGGAGCGCCTTTGAGAGCTGGCCCAAGGGGCCGGATTTTGTGTCTGCGCCGGTCCCGGTCACGCCGCCCAAAGCCGGCATCTACTTTGCTTCCAAGGACGACGTAAACCAGAGTGAGGTCCGGTTCATCGCTCCCGGCATCCGCCGTAACGATCCCGATTATTACGCCGTGGAGGTGTTGAACCAGGTCATGAGCGGTGGTTTCGCCTCCCGCCTGTTCGTCAACTTGCGCACCAAAGCCGGCCTGGCCTATGCCGTGGGAGGCTCGGTCTCCGCGCTGTTCGATCACCCTGGGCTGACTACACTGGATATCGGCACCAAGAGCAGCACCACCGCCCAGGCAATCGAGGGCATGTACAAAGAGATCGACGGCATGCACACCAACAAGGTCACGGCCGATGAGTTGCAGCGCGCCAAAGACGCCATATTGAATTCTTTCGTCTTCCGGTATGACTCCAAGGACAAAGTTGCCGCCTTCCGCGCCGATCTTGAGTTCCACAACTATCCGGCGGACTTCCTGGAGCGCTACCAGAAAGGCGTGGGGAAAGTTACCGCGGAAGATGTGGATCGCGTGGCGCAGAAATATCTGGATAAAGGCAAGTTCGCCGTACTGGTCGTGGGCAAGGCCGCGGATTTTGAGAAGCCGCTGAGCACCTTTGGTCAAGTGACCACCATCGATATCACCATCCCGCAACCGGGCGCGTCTGCTGCTGATCCCGTCGCTCCCGCAGCCAGCAACCCTGAAGGCAAAGCCCTTTTGGCCAAAGTGATGGAGGGTGCAGGAGGGGCAGCCAAGCTGCAAGCCATTAAGTCCGTGCGGCAAAAATCCACGCTTACGTTGAAAGCGCAGGGGGTATCGCTGGAAGCCGAGGAGACAGCAGTGGGCGACGACAAGATCCATCTCAAGCTGAATACGCCGGGCGGCGAGATGATCATGGTGGCCACCGGCCAGGGAGGGTTCATGTCCATGGCCGCCATGGGCGGACCCCGCGACCTGCCCGCATCTCAGCGGGAAGACTTCTTACAAGGTCTGCGTCACGAGATTTGGTCCGTAGCGCAACACGCTGATGATCCGCAATTCTCTTTTGCCGCGCAGGGCAAGGAGAAAATAGGCGACGTGGAGGCTTCGGTGCTGGATATCAGCGGCAGGGGCGACCTGTTGAAATGGTTCGTTGATCCCAAGACGGGACACGTGCTCCGCGCTCAGTCCCGAGGTAACTCGCCTACCGGCCCTGCGACCCAGGTAACCGACTACTCGGATTGGAAGACAGTAGACGGCGTGACCCTGCCGTTTCACGAAGAGGTCAGCACCAACGGCCAGCCCAGCGCTTCTGTGGTTGTCAGCAGTCTTGAGATCAATCCTGCGGTGGATGCCAAGATCTTTGATAAGCCGGAAAAATAACGTTATGTTGGATCGTTCCGTGTGGCTTCTTTCGCGGAACAGCAGGCTTTTGTAGCTTGCCATGCTGGACCTGGAGCGGTTTTAGAATTTGTGTAGTCCTCTCCAGAGTAATGTCGACCGCCGGCACTATTCTTAAGAATTCCCCAAAAACCCCAAACTGCTTTTATGTTGCCACGATTTCGTAATTTGACGGCATTTCGGCAGGCGTTCGTCACATGACCTGGAGCCGGCATGCTGAGCGATCTCCGGAAGCGCAAACACTACAACCACTTACATGTGCGGCGCGAGCATGTTGAGGGTGGCACGCCGGTTGCAGTAAGGACTATAAACTCAGCGCCCAGGGACCTTAACCCCCAGGGAAGGGGAACACATGTCAACTGATAATCTCAACCAGCTTTCCAGGCTGCACGCCGCTCTCGGCTCCGACCTCTCCGCTCTACTTGCGGCAATGGCCGATCTCGTCCTGATATTCGATGTGGACGGGCGGTATCTGGAGATTGCGCCCACCAACAGCAGGCTGCTCTACAGGCCAGCGGCCAGTCTCATCGGCAAGACGCTCCACGAGGTCTGTACGGCAGAAAAGGCGGATTTCTTCTTACTCCATGTTCGCCGCGCCATGACTGAGGGCCAGATGCACAGGGTTGAGTACCGCATCCAATTCGACGATAGAGAAATCTGGTTCGACGCCAGCGTGTCGCCACTGGGAAAGGACTCGGTCATGTGGATGGCCCGCGACATTACGAACTCAAAGCGCGCAGAAGAGGGGCTGCGCCACCAGCTTCACATGACGGAGGCCATTACGACGAGCCTTGGCGAGGGGGTCTACGCTCTTGATGAGCACGGACGAGTAACGTTCATGAATCCGGCGGCTGAAGCCGTGCTGGGTTGGAAGCAATCCGAACTCCTGGGACGAGAAATCCACGAGGTGATTCACCTCCAGCATGCCGCCGGCACACCCCCAGCGGACGGCGAGTGCCCGCTTCTGCTCAGCTCTCGGGGTCGTAAGACAGTCAAAGTCGACAGTGATGTCTTCACTCGCAAAGACGGAAGCCTGCTTCCGGTTTCCTATACCTCAGCACCCATCATCACTGACGATCCGGTAGTGAGAGCAATGTATGAAGCCCCAGGCCCGCACGTTGATACCGGAGATGGTGCCGGCATTCCTGCTGAGTCGCAGTCTCGCGCCCAGCGAAAGGATGAAACACTGGCCGGCTCGGTAGTTACGTTTATCGACATTTCGGAACGGAAGCGGGCCGAAGCCG
>DATMMY010000298.1:0-7738 GCA_035569515.1 Candidatus Solibacter sp.
TTCTCAGAGCACGGGTTATTGGGCAGAATCCGACGGAAGTTCTCATGGAGAACGATCGACCCGGGATTGCTGCTCGTTCCGGCGATATAAATCGAACCCAACAGTTCTCCAAACTCGGTGGTTGAGTTTCCACCAAAGGTATTGGTGGTTCCCGGAATGCCAGCTCCTCCGAATTGCCACCAGCACTGATCGTTCCTCTGAGTAGTTGTGTAAATGGGATAGAAGAGCGATCCGGGTGGTGGATTAGTGCATCCGACTCCGGTGCGGGTGCTGCATCCCACAGGCGTTTCTATCGCGGGCATATCCGCTTCGAAGGCGACGCGACTGTAACCTCTTAAATGCTCACCCCCGTGGGATGGCAGAAACTTTGCACTGGTGAAACGAATTGGATCGGGAACGGCCGAGAACTGCCACGGGTCCTCACCACTGCCAGCCCAAGCGTGGTGATAAGGCACTCCATCAAAATCACCGTCTGAATCTAGACACCCACCAAATGGTTGAAGGGATCCGAACACAATGGAACTAGCTGTGTCTACGCAGAAAAAATCGTCTGGCTCATGCCGGCCGGCGATGATTTCATCTTCTACAGGACTCTGCAAGCAGGCCCCGATACCCGGGAAAATCGAATTGTTCTGAACATCGCAGTAGTTGAAATGGCCGATCTCGTCGGAGAAAGCAACGTTGTAGGTGTGTGCCGCCCAGGGTACTCGCGTGTGGGGGCTGGAAGTAGCGTACATGGCATGGAAGGCATACGGTCTCGACTGACAAGTGGCTGCACCTGGGTCGAAGATGACCTGCGCAAAGCCGTTAGCCTGGCTGGCAGTCATGCTGCCGGTTTGGCCGCTGGTCAGATCCTGGACGGTGACACGAAGGCCTGCCGGTGTGTCGAACAGGGTCACAACCAGTGTATCTCCTGGAGACATAAGAAAGGTCTCGCCGGGGATCACCGACTGCTTGGCCGGGTCGTGGTTGAGTGGGTCAGCCGGTGCTTGGGATTTGCCGTCCACCGTGATCAGTGCCAGGTTCGCTGGTTCAATCCCTACAGTTCGGAGACAAGCGTTGTTGTTAGGAATGGGTCCGCTTGGGCCTAGAGGCTTCAGGTTGAAGCTAAACATCGCGACGGCTGCCGCATACTGCGTCTGCGTGTAGCCATTTACCCAACCGGGCGGATAAAACTGCAACTCCAGGAATGCGGTTCCGGGATGGTGCCCAATGTATTTGGGCGAGTCCGGGTCACCGCTGTCAAAGATGTTTGCATCGGTGTCGGGCTTGCAAGAATGCGTGAACTCAGGATACGACTCGGTGTCGCACAATGCCATCCCGAACCAAAACGCCGGATGCAATTGAAAATTCCAGACGGTGGGAAGTCCTGACCCGTCTCGATGAGCGTCAGTGGGAAAGGTTGCGGGGTCTTTCGGCAGCGTGATTGTATAGCGGTTGTAATTGCCAGAGCCTGGCACATTCGAGTAGAAGAGCAGCGAAGGCTCGTCGTGACCAATGTACCTACCCTTATACGCCGGATCATAGCTCTGGTTGTCCTGGCGCTCGGTACAAAGCGAATATCGATCTTCGCAATTGAAACTGTTGATTATGGGACCTTGAGCGGCCATATTCGTGCGCTGTTGTTGGGCAAAAGAACTGACACAGATGCCTAACACCACCACCTGTACGAATGGCAATGTCGCGAGGGTTTGTATGCGTCTCATTCTTGATTACCTGCCTTTTATTGGGAATCGGGAGATTAGTCCAAAGCAAGAACTGAGCCGACGAGAACGGATCTGCTGAAGTTGCAATGCCCTAAGCGAGCAGCAGCAAGCCTGCTGCCAACACTCAACAGCAGCAGCTCAGGCTTGTTATCGTGTAAAACCTTCAGGTTTAACGGTTTGCAATTGTTCCAAGGCCAGTTCAGCTCCCATTGGGTACGGTGAGCTGCAACAGATTGCACAAATTTGTGCTCTCGGCTGCACTGAGGCACAAGAAGGCCGGTGTCACCGCTGCATTCACTGGAATTGATCAAGGCGCATGTGTGTCGATGGCGGCTTGATCCCTAATGTCACTTACTTTCCAGTAAGCTATTAGTGATTCAAACGATCTATTTTGAGTGGCTACGGCTGCACCACGACATATTCTAGATTGCCTGCCGTGGCCGCGGCTTCCATCGCTTCCGGCAGAGCAGCAAGCGGGTACACACGCGGGCGGATCTGGCCGATGTCGAGTAGCCCGCTGCGCAACAAGCTGAGCAACCGCCGATAAGCGCCCGCCGGATACATGAATTGGCCGATAATCTCCCAGCTGTTCAACATAAGCATGGTGTAAGGGACAGGCAGCTCGGTCGTCATGCTTCCCATCAGTACAAGCCTGCCGCCGCGATGCAGGCTGTGAAGCGCCGCAAGTGTCGAGTTAGGATCCTTAGCCTGTCCCACCATGTCGAACGCCATGTGCGCCCCACCTCCGCAAGCTGCCCGGAGCGCCCCCGCGTCCGCCTGCACGTCGCCCGTCAGTGCCACCGATGAAACTCGCGACCCGCCAGCGCGCGCTACCGCTTCCAACGCCACCGGATTGCGGCCGGCGGCAATCACGCGAGCCGCACCTATCGCGATCCCGAGCAACACGGCGGCGCTGCCGTAGGAACCCGTTGCTCCGTTCACGATGAGTGTCTCACCGGGTGCGAGCCGGCCTCGAAGCAGGCCACCGTACGGGACGATACAGCGAGTCACGGCTGCTAGCTGAGCAGCGTCGATATTGTCCAGCCCCTCAGCGGGCGTAACCGCCTCGACGGGCATCAGCGCGTACTCGGCGAGGGTTCCGTCCGGCCAGTCCGCCAGAACTGGTTCTGCGCCGGCGCCCGAGGTGAGGCCAATGAGGATCTGCGCTGGATCTTCGACATTCTCCCGTGCGACGAAATGCGAAGAGAGCACCACGCGCTGTCCCGGCTTAAGGTGCCAAACATCGCGACCAACCGTATCCACGACACCGACCCCATTGGTTCCGATAGTGAACTCGCCACGAGGTGGGTTGTAGATGGCCAGCTTGCCTTGGACATAAGGCTTTAGGTACGACATCAGCGATGACGCCTCGATCCGTATCAGCACGCTGCCAGGGCGCACCTGCGGCATGGGTACATCCTTCAAGCTAAGGTCTCCTCCAAGTTGCTCCAAGCGCCAAGCCTTCATAAATGCTTCCTTTCGGGGGAACTGTCAGTGTCGTAAACGGGGTACACCAACTCTGAATCCGCTCTAGAGTTCTTATCGACGAACCTTCGGCCATTCTCCGCAAAACAAGAAGTTCGCAGCAATTTGCTCTAAACTAAGACGAGGCATGGCTAAACCGATTTTATTGAGTGTAGATGACGATTCCGATGTTTTGCGAGCCGTTGAACGCGACCTGCGTTCGCATTACGGCGCTGATTACCGCGTCCTCGTGAGCGACTCTCCTGAAGCGGCCCTCGACCTGGTGAAACAGTTGAAGGTGCGCAATGACAGCGTGGCTTTGCTTCTTGCCGATCAGCGGATGCCCAAGATCGATGGTGTGGGATTTCTGAGGGAGGCCATGCAGGTCTTCCCTCAAGCCAAGCGGGCATTGCTCACCGCGTACGCTGATACAAACGCTGCCATCAGCGCCATCAACGAAGTGAATATCAATTACTTTTTCTTGAAGCCTTGGGACCCCCCGGAAGAGCACCTTTATCCGCAGTTGGATGACTTGCTGGATGATTGGCGGGCTTCTTATCGCCCGGCATTCCAGGGCATTCAGGTGCTGGGTACCCGCTGGTCTCCCCGGTCGTATGAGTTGCGAGACTTCTTGGCCCGCAATCGGGTTCCGTATCAGTGGATTGACATTGAACTTTCCGCCAACGATCCGGAAACCAAGCGCCTTCTGGAGGCCTTAGGCCCGGAAGCAACCAACCTGCCGGTCGTGCTCTTTCCCGACGGAACAAAGCTATTAGAAAGCGCGCCGGCGGAAGTTGCCCAAAAGGTCGGGCTCCGCACGCGGGCGCAGACTAGTTTTTACGATTTGGCAATCGTGGGCGGAGGGCCGGCTGGTCTGGCTGCTGCTGTTTACGGTGCGTCTGAAGGTTTGCACACGGTGATGATTGAACGGGAAGCGCCGGGTGGCCAGGCAGGAATGAGCTCACGCATTGAAAACTATCTTGGTTTTCCAAATGGGCTCAGTGGTGGCGATTTGGCCCGGCGCGCTGTTGTGCAAGCGCAGCGCTTTGGAGTGGAAATTCTGTCGCCGCAAGAGGCCGTTGGTGTGCGAACGGAGGGGTCCTATCGCATCGTCAGGTTGGCGGACGGGAGCGAACTTTCGTGCCACGCCCTGATGATCGCAACCGGAGTGCAGTGGAGACGCCTTGAAGCGCCGGGGATCGACCGGCTACAGGGAGCAGGCGTCTACTATGGTGGCGGCTCCACGGAAGCGCTTTCCTGCAAAGGTGAGATTGTCTACATTGTGGGCGGCGCCAATTCCGGCGGGCAGGCGGCAATGAACTTTGCCAAGTATGCGGACCGCGTTGTCATTCTTGTGCGCGGGAATTCTCTGGCCAGCTCCATGTCCCAATATCTGATTGACCAGATCAAAGAGACACCGAACATTCAGCTGTGGGCACATGCCAGTGTGGCCGAGGTGCACGGTGAGACGCACCTGGAAGAGATTTCAGTTCTTTGCTCGGACACAAATAAGGTCGAGCGTGTTCCGGCAAATGCAATGTTCATCTTTATCGGGGCGCTGCCGAGAACTGACTGGTTGGCGGATGTAGTCGAGAGAGACAATCGCGGCTTCATTCTGACCGGTCCAGATCTCGTCTGGGAAGGCAAGAGCCCGAAGGGGTGGACTCTGGAGCGAGATCCCTTCCTGCTGGAAACCAACATTCCTGGTCTTTTTGCCGTTGGAGATGTGCGCCATGGTTCCGTGAAACGGGTCGCTTCGGGAGTTGGCGAGGGATCTGTGGCTGTGCAGTTCATTCATCAGTATTTGAGCAAGGTATAGCATGGTCGATAAATCGCAGTTACTTCGTGTTCCAGCATTCGCGGATTTGCCTGACGATCAGATCGCCTGGTTCATCGGCCAATCGCAAGAGCTGTCTCTTCAGGCGGGACAGACATACTTGCGCCAGGGAGATCCGGCAGACGCGATGTTTGTAGTGCTTGAGGGACAACTCCAGGCTCAGGGTGAACTGGGTGGCCAACCAGTCACAATCTCGACAAAGCCGGGGGATGTCACTGGGGCGCTTCCCTTTTCCAGGATAAAGCAGTTTCCCCTGACCGGTCGAGCAGTGACTGACGGTCGCGTCCTGCGTTTTCCTGCTTCGCTTTTCCCGGATCTTGTACAGAGAATGCCGGAGCTGGCCAAACGCCTTGTGGGCCTGATGTCGGACAGAATCCGTGAAACCACGCGGATCGAACAACAACGGGACCGATTGGCTGCCCTGGGGAAGCTTTCGGCAGGCCTTGCTCATGAGCTTAATAATCCCGCCTCCGCCGCCAAGCGGGCCGTCAGCCAGCTACGCGGTATCCTGAAGCGAATCAAGGATGCGAGTCATGAATTGGGAGCGCGGGAGCTTACCTCCACACAGAAAGCGGAGATCGAAAAACTGGAAACTTCGCTTGTTGAACGGGACGCCCCTCTGGCGGATACGCTGACAGTCAGTATTCTGGAAGAAAAGATTGATTCCTTGTTGCGCAGTCGCGGGCAAAACGACTTGTGGCAACTGGCGGCGGATCTTGCCCGAAGAAACGCCAGGCCGGAAGTACTCGAATCGTTATTCGCGACCTTGGATGCAGACACTGCCCGCGCAGCTCTGGTGAGGATCGCTGCATCGCTCGAGGTGGCAAGCTTGTTGAGTGAAATCGAGAGCAGTGCGTCCCGCATCTCTGACCTGGTCGGTGCGATCAAGGAATACACCTTCATGGACCAGTCGCCGCTGCAGAACGTCGATATTGTAAAGAGCTTGGAGACTACGCTGACGATCTTAAACCACAGGCTCAAACACGGCGTGGTTGTGGCACGGGACTACCAGCGTATTCCTTTTCTTGTGAATTCATTCGGCAGCGAACTCAATCAGGTTTGGACCAACATCATTGACAATGCCATTGATGCCATGGGAGGAAAAGGCGAGCTTCGAGTTCGAACTTATCGCGAGGATGCTTGCGTTGTGGTTGAGATTGGTGATAGCGGTTCGGGGATTGCAGCCGACGTGTTGCCGCATATCTTTGAACCGTTTTTTACAACGAAGGGGGTCGGGGAGGGCACGGGCCTCGGTCTGGACACGGTTCAGCGAATCGTGACGAAACACAGAGGAAATATTCAGGTCATTTCGAAACCAGGCGACACGCGCTTTCAAGTGCGGCTCCCCCTGCCAGAGGGTACGGTCTAGAGCAGTTCCATAGTTATAGCATTTTAATTTTTAGTGTAGACCCAGTGCAGGCGAGACAAGTAACAGCCCAACCACCCCTGCCGGATGGTTGCGAGAACCAGAGACTCTCGGTATCGCATTCCGATTCGTGTTCATTCGCGTTAATTCGTGGCTAAATCGTTTTTCGCTTTAGCCAGAACCGGCCATTGCGTTTTCTACAACTTTCCGATCACGAATCGAAATGCGTGAACAGGCTGTTAAGGCATTCGGCAAGTGTAGGGTGGGCAAAGACAGCATCACGCAAACTGGTGTAGGGCAGCTTGCCCATCATTGCTAATTGCAACATTGCCATTACTTCTCCGCCCTCTACCCCGAGTACTGCTGCTCCCAGAATTTGATCAGTGCCGGAATCGACAATGGCCTTGATGAATCCGCGAGTTTCATCCGTTTCCAGCGCACGGGCCACGTAGGTCATGGGCATCCTGGCGACACGGATGTTTTTGCCTTGCGCGCGAGCTTCGGCTTCGGTCAGGCCAATGCGCCCCAGCTGTGGATCAATGAAGATGGTGTAGGGCACGAGCCTCCCATCGATGGTGGCCTCTCCCTTTTCGATGAGGTTTGTGCGGAGAATGCGAAAGTCGTCGTAGGAGATATGGGTAAAAGCCGGCCCGCCTTTAATGTCTCCCAATGCGAAGATGCCCGTTCGGCTGGTTTCCAATTTTGCGTTCACGCGGATGAATCCCTGGCTGTCGGTCGCGATGCCTGCAGCCGAAACGTTTAACCAATCAGTATTGGGAACCCGCCCGGTCGCCACAAGCAAGTGAGAGCCATCTGCGTCGCGGGATTCATTGCCTTTGCTGACCGCGAGACGGATCTGCGCACCGGTCTTGGTGACGCTCGTTGCTTTCGCATTTAGCAGGAGCTCGATGCCGTCTTGCTTGAGGATGGCGGCAACCTCGTCAGCCACGTCGGAGTCCTCCCGCCTGAGTAATTGCCCGGCGGATTGCACGATGGTCACGCGGCTGCCAAAGCGGCGAAACATCTGCCCAAACTCCAGGCTCACGTAGCCGCCACCAAGAATGAGAAGATGTTCTGGAACGGTCTCCAACTCCATAATGGAAGTGCTGTCGAGAAAGGGGACATCCTTCAAGCCGTCGAGCGTGGGCGCAGATGGGCGAGCGCCCGCGTTGATGAAGATCTTCTCGCCGGTGAGTGTCCGTTGGCCGCCGTCTTTTAGCCGGACGAGCAACGACTTAGGACCGGTAAAGCTGGCTTCGCCAAAAATCAGCTCAAGATTTGCCGTCGTTTCGATGCGCCGCTGGTCGCCGCTGCGAAAACTGTTCACGATATCGCGCTTGCGCTGCCGGACGCGTTCCATGTCGA
>DATMMY010000299.1:0-2769 GCA_035569515.1 Candidatus Solibacter sp.
TGGGCATTTTTCGCAACAAAGTAGCCATGGCGTATCCATGGAGTATCTAAAAGGGGTGGGTTATATATTTAGTTACGGGAAAAGCCAGTCCAGGGCTGGCACACACCTGCACACCGTGGCCAACCCTGGCATTTCCACTAAACCTGTTCAACTCAATATTCAGTTGTCAAAGAGCCTATTCCCACATCCCTAGGGAGGGGTTTGTGCATGATTCGAAAAAACGCCATTTCATCCGTGACAGCGTGACAACCCGCATAAACATTGGCGATTTGCGGCACGGATAAGTTGACTTACTCGTGCCGGTAACGCCATTGCCACTCCCGAGCCTTACCGGTGTTTTCCTTCTGGCTCCATCGGGCTCGTCACCCACCCTTCGCAAAAACCGCGAAGGATGGGCACCCGACCTTAAGTATGGGTACTCATCCGGCTTCAGCGAAGGGTATTCGGCCCCAGGCGCTTTTCATTCGTCTTTGGCATATTAGCCAGAGTTGATCTACACCAGCAACATTACGGGGTAAATTTGGGTGAAGCTGAAACAGAGGCCCTCAGACGTCAGCTACAATAATCCTTCTCATGGGGCGAATCCACATACTTTCAGAGCATGTAGCCAACAAGATCGCTGCGGGCGAGGTGGTGGAGCGCCCGGCCTCGGTGCTCAAAGAGCTGCTGGAAAATTCGTTGGATGCCGGAGCCACCCGCATCAGCATCCAGATTGAGGGCGGCGGCAAAAAGCTGATCCAGATCACCGATAACGGATGCGGCATGATTCGCGACGATGCTCTGCTTGCCTTTGAGCGCCACGCTACCTCCAAGCTCAAGGATGCCGAGGACCTGCTGAACATCGGTACCCTGGGCTTTCGGGGAGAGGCGCTGCCCTCCATCGCCTCGGTGAGCCGGGTATTGCTTCAGACCAGGGCCCCGGAAGATCCCAGCGGAACGGTCCTGGAAATTGCCGGAGGCAAGATCCTCAGGGTGGAAGAGGCAGGATTGCCGGAGGGGACCTCCATCGCGGTGCGCGATCTCTTCTTCAACACTCCGGCGCGCAAGAAATTTCTTAAAGCGGAATCCACGGAGCTATCTCATCTTGCATCCCTGGTAACGCACTACGCTCTAGCCCACCCGGAGAAGCACTTTGAGCTGCATTCCGCCGCCAACGCCATGCTCGTCGCCGCCCCGGTAGAATCTCACGCAGATCGTATTTATCAGATTCTGGGCCGCGAAACCCTGGACCAGCTTATCCCCGTGGCTGCCTCCATGAAGCTGGATCGCGTGGGACTGCCGGAGCCGCCACCCTGGCGCAGAGATGAAGAGTACCAGGCTCCTGTGCCCGGCGATATTCGGGTGCATGGATTCGTTTCCAAGCCGGAGATACAGAAGCTCAATCGCAACTCCATCTTTATCTTTGTGAATGGCCGGCTGGTGCGCGACCGGCTGGTTCAGCACGCGCTGATCGAGTCCTACCGCAACATCCTGCCGCCTACGGTCTTTCCGGTAGTGCTTCTCTTTATCGACCTGCCCAACGGCGAGGTGGACGCAAACGTTCATCCGTCAAAGACTGAAGTGCGCTTCCGCCAGAATTCCATGGTGCATGATTTTGTTCGTGACACGGTCCGGTCGGCCCTCATGAAGGCCCGCTCGGTGCCGCAGTTTACTCGCGAAATCACAGCTCAGCCGAACGCCAGCCCTGGTTTCGCAGCCAATCGACCTGGGGCCAATCGGTCCGCGTCTAATGGTCTTGTGCCGGACATGCTCGCCGCCGATCCTTTAATGCAGCCTGGTGTTCGAACCGAATTTCAGCTGCAACCGCCCTCCCCGCTAGCCGTCAGCGGACGCCTTCAATTTACCGGCGACGCGATTCCAGTTGAAGCCAACGCCGCTCTGAGCGGTTTTGGTCCGGTGGGTGCGCCGATGGTGGAGAATGTGACGGCATACAATTCGTGCGGTGGCCAGCTTCTGCTCACCGACGAAATGCAAGCCGAAGAGAGCCTGGCGCTCGACAGTCTCAAGCCTCTGGGCCAGATTCGGGACTCGTTCATCCTGGCCGTGAATGGCGATGGATTATGGATCATCGATCAGCATGTGGCTCACGAGCGGGTATTGTTCGAAAGGGTGCTGCAAGAACGGAGTAAGGCCGCCGTTGAAGGCCAACGCTTGCTCATGCCGCTGTTGGTGGAACTCACGCCTGGACAGCAGGCGGTCTTTACCGAAATTTCAGATGAGTTGGTCCGCAACGGCTTTGAGGTTGAACTCTTCGGCGCGCGGACCATCGCAGTCAAGACCTCTCCTGCGGGCGTGCAGACCGCGGATATTCAAAAAATTCTGGTGGAGCTTCTCGAACAGTTCCAGCAGGAAGAACAACTGATGAACCTGGAAAAGGTCCGAACAAAGATAGCCGCCAGCATCGCCTGCCATGCCGCCATCAAGATCAATACGCCTTTGGAGCAGAACAAGATGGAGTGGCTGCTGGCGGAGCTGGCAAAGACCGAATGCCCAATGACGTGTCCCCATGGACGCCCGGTAGTCCTGCGCTATTCCATAAAAGACATTCAGCGCGCCTTCAAGCGAATATGAGGGGGATTTCACCGCAAAGGAGCAAAGGCAAGGCATTAATCGCAGAGCGCGCAGAGGCCGCAGAGAAAAAATATTTGCCGCGAATTTACGCAAATGAACGCGAATAAAGCCAATAGGATTAAACAATCAAGAAAACGAAATGAAAATGGCTTCGTGATTTCTGAGGGCATAAAAAAATCGGCGCAAGATATTTCAATC
>DATMMY010000300.1:0-18975 GCA_035569515.1 Candidatus Solibacter sp.
TGGAAACGGACTTCGCTGCCTCAGAACATTCGCCTGGAGACAGTGCTTTCAGCGCCGCAATCGTGGCTGGTCTTTGCGGATGACCATGGCATCTGCGCGGGACTGGTTCAACGCCTGCGCATCCTTGGCCAAAGCGTCACCGAGGTCCGTCGCGGAGCAGAGTTCCAGGACCACGGAAATGGAAGCTTCACGCTTGCTCCACGCAATCCTCGCGGATACGAGCTGCTGTTCGAGGCATTGCGCCAGGCTGACAGACTGCCCCTGAAAATTATTCACGGCTGGAGTGTTGATGATGGGACGAGTTCGGGAAATGGCGCAGCTCCTGAGTCTCTGGTCGCCTTTGACAGCCTCACGTATTTGGCCCAGGGCCTTGGCGCTTCCGCGCCGGGCGATCCAGTTCACCTTGCGGTGCTCACTGCAAACGTCCATCGAGTGCTCGACGAAGAACTCAGCGATCCCGCCAAAGCCGCGGTGCTTGGCATAGTTCACGTTCTCCCCAAGGAGAACCCCCGGCTGGTCTGCCATGGCATTGATGTTGAACTCAGCGAGGCGGCCAACATCCGTCTTCAGGATGCCGTCCTGTCAGAACTCATCATTCAGAAACCTGAAACCATCGTCGCCTATCGTCGTGGACATCGTTGGCTGCAGGTGGTTGACCGCATCAGTGCTGCGTCATCTCCTCCGGCCAGGCAGATCCAAAGCGGTGGTGTGTATCTGCTAACTCATGCATTCCAGGAGCTTGGTCTTGCTCTGGTTGAGCGGCTGGCCACTCGTCATCAGGCCCGTGTGGTATTGCTGGATCGTAAATTCTTCCCTCAACCTGAGGATTGGCAAAGCTGGATCGCCGATCAGGGTGAAGATGATCCAATTTCCAGAAAAATTTCCCGCCTGCAACCTCTCCGCCGCCAATTGCACATCGTAAGCGCCGAGTTTGCCAACCGTGAGCGGATGATGCAGATCAGGAGTGAGATTGAACGTGAACTGGGCCCGATTGCCGGTGTCTTTCACCTGGAAAGAACTGCGAAAACCGGATTGATTCAGGGAAAATCCACCTCGCCATCGTCTCCCTTGCGGGCTGATGCGGCAGAATTGGCGCTTTTGGAAGAACTTTTTGCCGGCGCCGATTTCCTGGCTTTGTTCTCCAGCAATCTTGCGGAGAGCGGCGGTATTGGGCAGGTGGAGCAGGCCGCCCACAACGCGGTGTTCAATTGTATGTCTGAGCGGCTGATGGCGCGCGGCGCGCCGGCCATAACCATTGAATTGGGGACTCGCGGCTGGCAGGAGACAGATGATGACAATCCTGACAGGGCCTCTTTCATCTATCAGCAGCTTGAAGAAAAGCGGCAACGCTTCGGCATGACCATTGAAGAATGCCTGAACACCATTGAGCGCGTTCTCGGTCTGGAACTTCCCAGCGTGATTGTGTCCACGCGTGACTTCACGGCATTGATGGAGCAGCAACATCTCTTTACCGCTGATTTCTTCCAGCAGGCGCTGGAGAAAAGCGCGTCGCGCAACGGATCATCTAGCGGCGCCCATGCCCGGCCGGAGATCTCCACGCCCTACGAGGCGCCCCGCAGCGAGGTCGAAAAGCTGCTGGTGCAGATCTGGAAATCAGCCTTCCGCTTTGAAGAGATCGGCATCAACGACAATTTCTTTGAGCTGGGCGGCCATTCGCTTCTCGCAATACAGGTGCTAAAGAACATGAATGAAACGTTCTCCGCGCGCCTTGCCCTTAAAGATCTGTTTGATGCTCCGGTAATAGCCCAGCTAGCGGCCAGAATATCCGGCGCGCCTGCTGACGCAAAAGACATGCAGGCCCTGGAGGCGCTGCTGGCCGAAATTGAAGGCATGTCAGAGGAAAAATTACGGACGGAACTGGAGTCGAATCCATTTCAGCCAGGAACACGAGCAGCCAATGAGTAATTTGTCAGACCGAATCAAGAACCTCACACCGGAACAACAGGAACTGCTGCGCCGTCGCATGCAGCGCCAGCCGGACCCAGCCGGGATGGCTGTCTCCAGTCCAGCGGCTCCCGCGGCTACCGCTGAACGGCAGCGCGCGCGGCGCAAAGTAGATTTCAGCATCTTCTTCTTCTCCGCTGACGGCACTACCCGCGAAGAAGACCGCTACCGGTTGCTCATTGAGAGTACCCGCTTTGCTGATCGCAACGGTTTCAGCGCTGTCTGGACGCCTGAGCGCCATTTCCAGGCCTTCGGCGGGCTTTATCCCAATCCCGCGGTGTTGAGCGCAGCTCTTGCCATGATTACCGAGCGGGTGCAGATTCGCGCCGGCAGCGTCGTGCTGCCGCTGCACAGTCCGGTCCGGGTCGCGGAGGATTGGGCCCTGGTAGACAATCTTTCCCGTGGCCGCGTTGCCATCTCCTTCGCCACAGGATGGCACGAGCACGACTATGTAATTGCGCCGGCAAACTATGAAGACCGGCGCGAGTTGATGTTCCGTGATATCCAGGTGGTTCGCCGCCTGTGGGCCGGTGAAGAAGTTGATCTGGCCGGAGTTCACGGCAAGATAACCGCAGTGAAGACATTCCCACGGCCCATCCAGCCGCAGCTTCCGTTCTGGGTGACCGTGAGCTCGCCGCGCACCTGGCATCGGGCCGGGGAAATCGGCGCGAATGTTTTGACCGCCCTGGGCGGTCTTTCTCTCGAGACTCTCAGTCAATCCATTGCCGCCTATCGCAAAGCGCGGCTGGAGAACGGCCACGATCCGCGCACCGGCATTGTCTCTTTGATGTTGCATACCTATATCGGCACGGACATGGATGCCATCCGCGACATGGTGCGCGAGCCACTGAAAAATTATTTGCAGGGCTACCTTGCCCAGTTCCAGCCTATGGTGGGAGACGGAGTCACAGACGTGTCATCACGCGAGATGCAGGACCTTCTGGAACTCGCTTTTGAAAATTATTTCCAGAATGCATCGCTGATGGGAACGCCGGCCAAATGCGCAGCCATGGTTGAAAAGATCAGTTTGGCTGGCGTGAATGAAGCGGCTTGTCTCATAGATTTCGGCGTAGATTTCGACAGCACCATGCTAAGCCTCGATCATCTGGCCGGTTTACGCCGGTCGCTGGACACGGAGACGGTCGCGGCGGTGGAAGGCGCCAGGGAGCAGACAGTTTCATGAGTATTCAGGAAAAGAACGCTGCGGCGGAGACGGCTGCTGGGAAAACGTTCGCCGAAAGAATTGCCAGTCTTACGCCGGAGCAGCGCGCGCTGTATGAGCGCAGGCGGCGCGAACTGCAAAGGCAGGACGAACAGCCGCGGATTCCACGCCTTGAAGGCGCCGGACCGTGGCCGGCAACTACCGACCAGTCTGCATTATGGTTCATCCAGCAGCTTGAGCCCAACACGTCTGCCTACAACATCGGAAACGGCTTCCGGGTTAAAGGCCGGCTTGATCCCGCGTTGTTGGAGCATTGCCTCAATATAGTTGCCCAGCGCCATCAAATTCTGCGCAGCGTCTTCAAGTCTATTGACGGCAAACCCTATCAGATCGTCACGGACATGAAGCTGACCATTCCGGTTGTGGATGTGAGCCGCGAAGCTGATCCGGTGGCTGCCGCCCATGAAGCTGTTACACGATTGATCCGGCAACCGTTTGACCTGGAAAATAGGCCGCTGGTGCGGCTTCCTTTGGTTCGTATTGCGGAAAACGACCACGTTTTTGTCGGCGTGCTCCATCACATCGTCACCGACTGGTGGTCTTACTACATCTTCTACACTGAGCTGTTTGGCACTTATCACGCTCTCTCCACCGGTCACGCGATTCCTTTTCGCGAATTGCCTATACAGTATGCGGATTGGGCGGCCTGGCGCGATCAGTGGGAGAAGACCCAGGCCTTTGAGCAGCAGCAGGACTACTGGCTGCGCCAGATAGAAGGCGCCACTCATGTGCTCGAAGTCCCTGCTGATCGTCCGCGCCCTCCGGTCCAGTCCCATGGAGGCGCGCGCCTGGCTTTTGATGTTCCTGCGGATTTTGCGCCACGCTTGCGTGCCATGAACCGGCGTGCCGGGACCTCGTCATTCATGACCTTGCTCGCCGTACTGGATGTCTTCTTGTGGCGTTATACCGGTGAAGAGCACTTCCTGGTAGGCACCCCCGTATCCGCTGATCGCGATACATCAGAAACCGAAAACCTCATCGGCTACATGCTCAATACCTTGGTTTTGCGAGCCGACTTGTCGGGGAACCTAAACTTCCTGCAATTGCTCCAACGCGTGCGTACCACTTGCATGGGCGCTTTCGCTAACAAGGAATATCCATTTCGACATCTGGTAAATCGGCTGAAGCTGGAGCGCGACATGAGCCGCATGCCTCTCTACCAGGTGGAATACCTCTATATAAGCACGGAAAATCCACTTCAGCAGAACCAGGGGACGCATGGCGAGAAGCTTGAGCTGCCGGGCTTTGAGATGAGCGACTTCGGCATTGATCGGAAAACCTCTCCTGTTGACCTGCAAATAACCTTCGGTGAATCCCTCGAACAGTTGAACCTGATGTTTGAGTACAACACTGATATTTTCGATCCCCCTGCCATTCAGCGCCTGGGCCGTCACCTCGTTGGCCTTCTCGATAGACTCATGGCCGAGCCTGAACGCCCAATTACAGCCATTCCGTTGCTGGAAGCGGAGGAGCGCCGGCATTTACTTGAAGACTTGAATCCTGTTGCACAGAACTTCTCTGTGATTCGATTCCCCCAGATGTTTGAATCGCAGGTCGCGCGCACTCCGCATGCGTTTGCGGCTGTTTTTGGCGGCAAGTCAGCGACCTACTCCGAATTGAACGAGCAATCGAACCGTCTGACCCATCATCTTCTGAGTTTAGGAGTGGGTCCAGGAAGCCTTGTGGGAATTTGCATCGATCGCTCGTTGGAAATGATGGTGGCGATGATTGCCATATTAAAAGCGGGTGCGGCTTACTTGCCTCTCGATCCTGAATTTCCTGAAGCGCGCATCGCCTACATGCTGGCTGATTCATCACCCGCGGTTGTGCTCACGTCGGAATCACTGCGGCCTCACCTGCCGCCTGAAGTCAAAGCACTCAGTCTGGACACACAAGAACTGCAGGCTGCGCTGCAGATCGAGTCCGCCAATAATCCCGGCACTCCTCTGCCGCCTGATGGTCCTGCTTATGTGATCTATACCTCTGGATCAACCGGAATGCCTAAAGGTGTTGTGGTCCAGCACAGCGCGCTTTCAGTATTTCTGCATGCCATGAATGAGCAGGTTAGCTTCAATTCCGGCCATTCGCACTTGGCGGTTACCACCATTGGATTTGATATTTCCATTCTGGAACTTCTCCTGCCTTTGTGCCACGGGGCCCGCGTCGTGATTGCCTGCAGGGAAGATGCGCGGGATGCAGGCCGGCTTTGTCGCCTGGTGCGGTCTTTGCAGATCAACTCGATGCAGGCCACGCCCAGCCATTGGAACATGGTCCTTCAGGAGGATCCTGCCTGTTTGCAGGGGCTGCGGATTTTGTGCGGTGGTGAGGCGCTGCCGCGTGAGCTGGCGGAGTCACTATATCGAATCACGAACGGCGAGGTTTTCAACGTCTATGGCCCTACAGAAGCTACCATTTGGGCCAGCATTCACAAACTCGGAGATTCTGACTTCACCGGCCAGGCGCCTCCAGTCGTTACCATCGGCTCCCCGCTCGCCAATTACAGAATGTACGTGCTGGATGCTTGCCTCGAGCCTCGCCCGGTCGGCGTTGCCGGTGATTTGTACATCGCCGGCCCGGGACTGGCGCGTGGATACATGCGACGGCCATCTCTAACCGCGGAAAGATTTGTTGCTGATCCCTTCGGCGTTGCTGGACGTCGCATGTATCGCACTGGAGACGTGGCGCGCTGGCGTGCCGACGGCTCGTTGGAATTCCTTGGCCGTGCAGACCAGCAAGTGAAAGTCCGTGGGTTCCGCATTGAACTGGGTGAGATTGAAGCCGCCTTGAAGTCTGATCCAGACATAGGCCATACAGCGGTTATTGCGCGAGAGGACACCGCTGGCGATAAACAGTTGGTCGCCTATCTGGTGCCCGCGAATGGAAGTGTCCCTGACACCAACAGCCTGCGCCAACGTTTGAGCCAACAGCTGCCCGATTACATGCTGCCTTCGGTTTTCGTCGTTCTGGATGCGCTGCCGCTTACTCCGAACGGCAAACTTGACCGCCGCGCCTTGCCTGCACCTGATCGCAAGACCAAGAGCTATCGTGCGCCGCGCACACCCGAAGAAGAAATTTTGTGCGCGGTCTTTGCCGATGTTCTGGCTCTGGAACGGGTGGGCGTTGATGATAATTTCTTTTCTCTCGGTGGTCACTCTCTTTTAGCTACCCGGCTGGTCAGCCAGGTGCGGGCAACGGTAGGACTCGATCTTCCTTTGCGCACGTTGTTTGAAGCTCCCACAGTAGCGCTGCTGGCTCCTCATCTTCAGAGAGCGGAGAAGGCGCGCACGCCGCTGCGTCGTCAAGCCCGCCCGGACAACCTGCCTGTTTCTCATGGACAGAAGCGGCTGTGGTTTCTCGATCAGCTTGAAGGCACGAGCGTCCAGTACAACATGCCAGAGGCATTGCGTCTCCGTGGCCAGTTGGATTTGATGGCTCTCCAGCGGGGCCTCAATACCATGGTTGAGCGGCATGAGAGCCTGCGTACTCGCTTCGGACACGCCAAAGGTGAACCATTCCAGATCATCGAGCCGGCATGGCCAATCGACTTGCCCGTCGAAGATCTGAGCAACCTGGTGGAAGCAGAGCAAAAAGAGCGGGTGCTCGCCGCGTTCCGGCACGAATGGGAACAACCGTTTGATTTATCCATGGGCCCTTTGTTACGCATGCGGCTGCTCCGTCTGAGCCCAGACGATCATATCTTCCTGCGCACATTTCACCACATTGTTTCTGACGGCTGGTCCCAGGCGGTTTTTAATTCGGAGTTCATGGTGCTTTATGCGGCTTTCCATGAAGGCCGGGAAAATCCGCTCGAGCCGCTGCCCATTCAATATGCTGATTTTGCGTTATGGCAGCGCATGTGGCTTGGCGATGAAGCTTTGGGACGCGACCTGGAGTACTGGAAAAAGCAACTGGCAGGTATCCCCGAGCAATTGGAGTTACCCAAAGACCGCCCACGGCAGGCTCGCCGCACCTACGCCGCAGAGGTTTGCTCCGTATCTATCCCAGAGCATCAATTGGCCGCGATCAAACGGCTGAGCCACTCAGGCCAATCCACCTTATATATGAGCCTCTTGTCAGCTTTTGCGGTGCTCCTGCACCGTTACAGCGGCCAGGATGACATCGTAGTCGGCTCTCCCATTGCCAACCGCCAGGAGGCGCAACTCGAACAATTGATCGGCTTCTTTGTGAATTCGCTGATCATGCGTATCCAGGTACAGCCAGAAGGTAGTTTCAAGCAACTGCTTACGGCGGTACGTGGAACCGCACTGGAAGCATACCTGCATCAGGATGTTCCCTTCGAGCGGCTGGTTGAAGAACTCTCACCCGAGCGGCGGTTGAACGCAGCGCCAATCTTTCAGGTGATGTTTGCATTGCAGAACGCGCCAATGGGAGCGCAGGAACTGGAGGGACTGAAGGTCGAGCCAATCGGAAGTACTGAATTGCGAGTCCGCATTGATCTGGAAGTGCACGCTGTTGAGCATGACGGGCTCATGGATCTTCACTGGCTCTATGGTCGTGATTTGTTTGACCACTGGCGCATAGAACAGATGGCGCATCACTATTTGCGCCTGCTTGAGGCGGTGGTGGCAAGCCCTGGTCAGGCTCTTGAAAATATCGAGCTGCTATCTCCCGAAGAGCGCTGGCAGATTCTGGAGCAGTGGAATAACACGGCGCATGAAGTGCCCGCAATCACCTTTACGGAACTGTTCGAGACACAGGCAAGAACGGCTCCAGATCTGCCGGCGGTAATATTCGCCGGGCAGGCTGTTACTTATGCGCAGTTGAATGCTCGCGCCAACCGGTTGGCTCATTTCCTGATCCAGCGGGATATCGGCCCTGAAGATTTAGTTGCGCTGGCAGTACCGCGCTCCATAGAGATGATTGTTGCACTGCTTGGAGTCTTGAAGTCGGGCGCAGCCTATCTGCCGCTTGATCCAAACTATCCGGCCGAACGGCTCAGGTTCATGCTCCGCGATTCTGAAACGGCCTGTGTGCTGACCAATAGAGAAACGGCGCAGAAATTTTCGAGTGCTTCACGGCGCTTCGTCCTCGATGATCCGAATACAATTTCTGAACTGATACAAAGTTCTGCTGCCAACCCCACGAATGAAGAGCGGACGAAAGCCCTGCATCCCCAGAATCCCGCATATGTCATCTATACCTCCGGCTCTACCGGCACTCCCAAAGGCGTGGTGGTGAGCCATGCGGGCATTCCATCCCTGGTAAACACCCGAATTGAACGCCTGAAGTTAACGCCGGAAGCACGTGTGCTGCAATTTGCTTCGTTGAGCTTCGACATTTCAGTGGTGGAGATTGTTCAGGCGTTGGCCACCGGTGCTGCTCTGGTGTTGTTGAGGGATGAGGAACGCAGCGGTTTACCATTGCGGAATGTAATCGCCGATTATGGGGTCACTCATGCCACTTTGCCGCCCGTGGTCCTTCCTACGCTGGAGGAGACGGGCGATCTGCCGCTGGCAAACCTGGTCTCGGGCGGAGAGGCGTGCTCCGGTGATTTGGTGGCGCGTTGGTCGCCCGGTCGCAACATGTTCAATGGCTACGGCCCTACTGAGACCACGGTGGTTGCAACCATCGCTGGACCTTTATCCGGGAACGAAACACCGCCCATCGGAACGCCCATCTGGAACACACGCGTTTATGTCCTCGATGCGCATCTCCGGCCCGTGCCCGCCGGTGTTGCCGGAGAGCTATACATTGCCGGCTTGAACTTGGCGCGTGGATATCTGAAACGGCCTGGAATTACCGCGGAAAGATTTATTGCTGATCCTCATGGCCCGGCCGGGACCCGCATGTACCGCACCGGAGACCTGGCACGCTGGCGTGCCGACGGCAATCTGGAATTCCTTGGCAGAACAGACGAGCAGGTCAAGGTGCGCGGCTTCCGTGTGGAACTGGGCGAGATTGAATCGGCCTTGGTCGATCATCCGAATGTTCAGCATGCCGTGGTCGTTATGCGCGAAGACGGCCAAAGCGAAAAGAGGTTGGTGGGATATGTGGTGGCGCGTCAGAGCGAGCCGGCACAGGCGGAGGCCCAGGCTGTGCACGTCCGCCGCTGGCAGCAGGTTTATGACTCCTACCGGCAAGGGCTCTCAAGCTCTAATGATGACGTCACATTTGCCGGCTGGAACAGCAGCTACACCGGCGAGCCTATCCCCGCTGACGAGATGCGGATCTGGACTGAAGAGACCGTGCTTCGTCTCCGGGCGTTTCATCCGAAACGGGTCCTGGAGATTGGATGTGGCACAGGATTGTTGCTCACCCGTCTGGCGCAATTCTGCGAGAGCTACATTGGCCTGGATTTCTCGCTTGAAGCATTAAGACATTTGGAGACAACCCTGGCCCAGCGCGATGACCTGAAACATGTAGAGTTGCGGCATGGGTTCGCAGATGATGTCTCGTTTGCCGACGATGACAGTGTAGATCTGGTAGTCATCAACTCGGTGGTGCAGTACTTCCCCGGTGTCGAGTACCTGTTGAAAGTGCTTGCCGAAGCTGCACGGATCACACGGCCGGGTGGAAATATCTTCATCGGTGATGTGCGCAGCCTTCCGTTGGTGGACGCTTACTATGCATCGGTACAGTTGCACAGAACCTCGGCAGAGACATCACTGGACCAACTGCGAAAAAGAATCAATCAGTCACGCCCGGCGGAAGAAGAGTTAATCATTTCTCCGGCACTGTTCCAGGAGATAGGACTGCGCTGGGAGAAAATTGGCCGCGTAGAAGCGGCACTCAAAGCCGGCGCTTATGACAATGAGCTAAGCCGCTTCCGCTACGATGTGACCTTGCAGATTGGGAAAAAGGAAAAAATAGCCGAGCCGGAGCATTGGATTTCCTGGGATGAATCCGGCAAATGGAGACAGGAGCTTCAGCACGCGCTGGCGCAGCATCCGCGATTTTCAATAGGCCTCCGAGGGATTCAAGACAGCCGTGTTGCCCCGTGGGTCAAAGCGGTCCAGTTGTTGCACTCAACGGATCGGGCATTGTCCATCTGTGGTGAACTAGAAGCTGCTTGTGCTCATGTGCACGGAGAAGATCCAAACGAGCTGATAAAGCTACCTGGCTCTCCAGGACTCAAAGTGGCCTGGCAGGACTTTAATTCGGCAGGTGTTTACACCGCCATCTTCGATCCGCGCTGGGAAGAGCAGAAGAGCGAACCGGCGGTTCCCGCAGCTCATTATCGACAATTCGCAAACACACCTGCGATAGGCACTGAAGATGCTCGGCTGGGCCGCGTATTGCAGGATCATCTGCGCCAATCTTTGCCTGACTACATGGTGCCTTCAGCCATCATGATTTTGTCATCCTGGCCGCTTACGCCAAGCGGAAAGATAGACCGCAAGGCTCTGCCGGCGCCCGAGCGCACGACAGAAGGTTTCCGCGCCCCGCGAACTCCGCAGGAAGAGATTCTGTGCGCGATCTTTGCCGATGTGCTGTCGCTTGAACGTGTGGGAATCGACGATGATTTCTTCGTTCTTGGCGGCCATTCCCTGTTGGCTACACGCCTCGTCAGCCAGGTCCGCGCCACCCTGGGTGTAGAACTGGCCTTGCGCAAGCTGTTTGAGGCGCCAACTGTGGCCCAGCTTGCTCCCCACGTCAGCAAGGCGGAAAAGGTCCGGATTCCTCTCGTGCGTCATGCCAGGCCAGAGCGTCTGCCGCTGTCTTACGCGCAGCAGCGCCTCTGGTTTATTGACCAGCTTGAAGGCAGCACCAGCACCGAGTACAACATGCCTTCGGCATTGCGGCTGCGCGGTCAATTGGATCTCGATGCGCTGCATCGCGCCATTGACACCATAGTTGAACGGCATGAGAGCCTCCGTACTCATTTCACCGAATTGGAAGGCCAGCCGGTTCAGATCATCGACCTGCCTTCGCCGTTCTCCCTGCCGATCGATGATCTGAGCGGACTGGACGAAACCGTGCAGAGTGAGCGCGTGCTGGCTGCCATGCGCCAGGAGTGGAACCAACCGTTCGATTTGTCTCACGGGCCGGTTCTGCGGATGAAGCTGATCAAAGTGGCCGAAGACGATCACATCCTTCTGCGCACCTTCCATCACATCGTCTCGGATGGCTGGTCAGTCGGAGTATTTAGCCGCGAGTTCATGCTGCTCTACGAAGCTTTTCATGAGGGCCGTGAGAACCCGCTGCCACCACTGTCCGTGCAGTATGCGGATTTCGCTTTGTGGCAGCGTACCTGGCTGGACGAAGATACATTAGCCCGAGATCTCCAGTATTGGAAAAAGCAGCTGGAAGGAATTCCGGAGCAACTGGAACTGCCAAAAGACCGGCCGCGCCGG
This sequence comes from Candidatus Solibacter sp., assembly GCA_035569515.1. Lineage (GTDB taxonomy): Bacteria > Acidobacteriota > Terriglobia > Terriglobales > Acidobacteriaceae > Angelobacter. The sequence continues at coordinate 11,503 of DATMMY010000300.1, forward strand.
CTTATGCAGACCTATTCCGCTGATGTTTGCGATGCAAAATTGCCATCTGCACCAGCGGCCGTTCTCAAGCAGGTGGCCCATGAGCACCACTCAACCTTATATATGACCTTGCTCTCCGCCTTTGCTGTGCTGCTGCACCGCTATAGCGGACAGGACGACATTGTGGTCGGATCACCCATTGCCAACCGCCAGGAAGCGCAACTGGAGCAGATGATCGGTTTCTTCGTGAACTCGCTGGTCATGCGCGTGCGTCTCAACCCGGAGCTGACGTTCGGAAAGTTGCTCGCCCATGTCCGCAGCACCGCCCTGGAAGCCTACCAGCACCAGGATGTCCCATTTGAACGTCTGGTTGAGGACCTTTCCCCTGAGCGAAGCCTGAATAAAACGCCCATATTCCAGGCCGTGTTTGCCGTACAGAACGCGCCTATGGGTGCTCAGCAGTTGAAGGGATTGCAGGTAGAACCAATTGGTGGCGACGAGTTACGGGTCCGCTTTGATCTTGAGCTGCATGTCTTTGAGCACAGCGACGAGCTTGGCTTCTACTGGCTTTATAACCAGGATCTGTTCGACCGCTGGCGTATGGAGCAGATGGCCCGCCACTATCTCCGGCTGCTGCAATCGCTGCTCGCTGCGCCGGAGACACCGCTTCACCATCTCGACATGCTAAGCGCGGAAGAGCGCCAAATGTTACTGGTGGACTCCAATGCGACTGGCGCGCCATTGCTGCAATGCACGCTGCTCTCAGCCTTTGAAGAACAGGTGGCACGCACGCCTGGTGCCCTCGCAGTATCATTCGAGACCACCAGGCTCTCATATCGGGAGCTGAATGAGCGCGCCAACCGCTTGGCCTGCTATCTGATTGGCCTGGGAGTTGGTCCGGAAAGCTTGATTGCGATTGCCCTGAGGCGTTCTCCGGAGTTGATCGTTGCATTGCTGGGAGTGTTGAAATCAGGGGCCGCCTATCTGCCGCTCGATCTGGATGTGCCTGAGACGCGGCTGCGACTCATGCTGGCCGATGCTGCTCCGGCATTGGTGCTCAGCCAAAACACATTAGGATCGCGTCTGCCACGTGAAGCAAGAGTGTTCAGCCTGGATGCGCCGGAACTCCAAGCCGCCTTGGATCAGATGTCATCGCGCAATCCCACCGATGCAGACCGCACCTCGGCTCTGCTTCCCCATCATCCTGCTTATGTGATCTACACATCCGGTTCTACCGGTGTTCCCAAGGGAGTCGTGGTCTCGCATGAAGGATTGCTGAACTACTTGCAATGGAGCATTCGCGAATATGGCCTCGAGTACGGCAATGGCTCTCTGGTTCACAGCTCCATCAGTTTCGACCTCACGGTGACCGGGATCTATCCAGTTTTGCTTGCGGGCAAGACGGTCATTCTTACGCCCGAGCAAAACGATGTGGAGTACTTGAGTGGCGTTCTGCATTCTCAAAACGATCTTAGCCTGGTGAAGCTCACTCCCGCTCACCTTGAAGTGCTGAACAATAGTCTGGATGGCGGCAGCATGAAGCACCGTGCCCGCGCCATGATCATTGGCGGCGAGGCGCTCAAGTATGAATCTCTAACTCAGTGGCGCTCACACGCTCCTGAAACCAGATTGATCAATGAGTACGGGCCAACAGAGACCGCTGTCGGATGCTGCGTATATCAGGTGCAGCCGAACGATCCTTCCTCCGGCCACGTTCCTATTGGACGTCCCATCGCCAATACTGAACTATATGTCCTCGATAGGTATCTCCAACCTGTTCCCATCGGTGCTCCCGGTGAACTGTATATCGCAGGTGCAGGTGTGGCTCGCGGCTACTTGAGAAAACCTGGGCTTACGGCAGAGCGCTTCCTGGCCAATCCCTTCGGCAAGCCGGGTTCGCGTTTCTACCGGACCGGTGATCTGGCGCGCTGGCGCGTAGATGGCGCCCTTGAATTTATCGGCCGCGCTGATCAGCAGGTCAAAATTCGTGGCTACCGCGTTGAACCAGGAGAAATCGAAGCTGCGCTCAAGCGCAATGAACGCGTCGCAGACTCCCTGGTCATACTCCGCGAGCAGGAAAACGGCCAACAGCTGATCGGCTACGTGATTGCCCGCCGGGGCCAGGCTGAACAAGCTGAAGCGCAGGCTTCGCAAATCGCTCATTGGCAGCAGCTCTACGAATCCACCTATCGAGAGAACACGACTGCTGCTGACTTCAACCTTACCGGATGGACTAGCAGTTATACCGGAGGCCCGATTCCCGCCGAGGAGATGCGCATCTGGGTGGAGGAGACGGTCACGTCGATCCAAAAGTTGCAGCCACGGAACGTGCTGGAAATTGGATGCGGCTCCGGTCTGCTGCTTACCCGCATCGCTCCGAATTGCGTCGGCTACATTGGCATGGACTTCTCACACGAAGTTCTCGCGCAATTGCAAGCCTATTTGCAGGAGCGTCAGGACCTTGGCCATGTGGTCCTGCGTCACGGAATGGCGCACGAACTCGCTTTCCTGGCTGATGAAAGCGTTGATCTCGTCATTCTCAACTCGGTAGTACAATATTTTCCCAACGTGGACTATCTGCTGCAAGTTCTCTCGGAGGCTGAGCGAGTCACGTGTGCCGGCGGTCACATCTTCGTTGGTGACGTGCGTAACCTGTCCTTGCTGGAGGCTTATCACACCTCTGTGCAATTGCATCAAGCGCCTCAAAACATGTCGTTGCAGGATTTGCGCCATCGTATCAACCAGGCTCAGCAAAACGAGGAAGAGCTTTTGTTGGATGCAGCCCTGTTTTATGATCTTGCGCAGCGTTCCCCCAGGATAGGCCGTGCTGAAGTGGCTCTGAAGCAGGGAAATTATGATAACGAGTTGAGCCGCTTCCGCTACGATGTGATTTTGACGGTCGGCCGGAAACAGAAAATCGCGCAGTCGGTCCATTCTGTTGCGTGGGATGAAGCTGGGGGTTGGAAGCAGGAGTTGCAGCGAATTCTGGCGGAAGAACCGCGGAGTTCTGTGGGAATCCGCGGTGTTCGTGATCGTCGTGCCGCTGGCTCAATAGAAGCGGTTCGAGTCCTGCGGACCGGCACTCCTTCCTTTGCCAATGCTGGAAAACTTCGTGCGGGCTGTCCAGCCGTTACCGGTGAAGCGACTGATGCAATCGCCCAACTGGCCCAACGCCTGGGAGTCGACTTTGATTGGCAGAACTTTGGCCATCAGGCCACGTATGACGTAGTCTTCAATCCCCGCTGGGAAGATCACGAGAGTGCGCGCGAGGCGTCACCTGACTACTATCGGCGCTATGGGAATAATCCGGCGCCAAGCAGCGAGAGGCTCGAGTTAGATCGCAACCTTCGTGAATACCTGCGGCAGATTCTGCCTGACTACATGGTGCCTGCAAACATTGTGGTGGTGCCATCGTGGCCTCTTACTCCGAATGGGAAAATTGACCGTCGCGCATTGCCCGCACCCAGGGGACAACGCAGCGAGGGCTTTCGATCACCGCGCACGCCGCAGGAAGATCTGCTCTGCAAGATGTTCGGTGAAGTGCTGGGCATCGCCCACATCGGCATTGACGATAACTTCTTCAGGCTCGGAGGCCATTCCCTCATGGCCACGCGTCTGGTCAGCCAGGTGCGCTCCACCCTCGGAGTCGAGTTGCGAATTCGCACTTTATTCGAAGCGCCCACGGTGGCCGAATTGGTCCAGCGCCTTGGTGTAAAAACATCTCCTGAAAGTGCATTTGATCGAATTCTGCCATTACGCTCGAGCGGCAGTCTCCGGCCGCTCTTCTGCATGCATCCGGCCGGAGGACTTAGTTGGAGCTACGCTGGCTTCATGCGTGAACTCGACTCCCAGCGGCCCATCTATGGCTTGCAGGCATCAGCCGTGATGAATGACGAACCGTTTCCCCTCAGCATAGAAGCTATGGCCAAAGACTACGCCAACGCTATCGGCCAGATTCAGCCCTCTGGGCCCTATGACCTGCTCGGCTGGTCCTTTGGCGGCGTGGTGGCCTTTGCCGTGGCGTCCTGCCTCCAGAATCAGGGAGAACAGGTTTCATCTCTCATCATTATGGATAGCTATCCTTCTACCGATGAGCGTCCCGCCCGCATTGAGACCGAGGATGAGATGCTGCGGGAAGCCGCAAGCCTGCTTGGTATTGATGTAGCGCAATTTGGTGACGGGCCGGTTGATTTTGCCACTTTGTTCCATGCTGCCGACCGTGCCGGGCATATTCCCGCCGATTTTGATCAGAACATTGCAAAGCGAACTTTACAGATGATGCATCACAACGCTGACCTTGAACGCAAATTCCGGCCAACCACGTTTGACGGCAACATGCTGTTCTTCTTTGCTGCCAGAAAAAAAGGGAACTACCGGCTCCCTGAAGCATGGCAGCCATTCATCACCGGCAGCATTGAGGTCCATACCATCGATTGCAAACATGGTCAGATGACCGAACCGGGGCCGTTGAAGGAAATTGGTCGCATTCTTGAGCGGAGTCTTCAGACGAAGACGCCATCTCTGCCGTGGCGAAAGCCAGAATCACAACACAATACCTGAGGAGAAATATCGATGACAAATCCATTCGAAGATGAAAACGGGGAATTCCTGGTGCTTGTAAACCATGAGGGACAATATTCGCTGTGGCCCAGCTTCCGCGAAATTCCGGCAGGTTGGAGCCAGACGGGTCCCAAAGGCAAACGTCGCGAGTGCCTTGACTGGATTGAGGCAAACTGGACAGACATGCGTCCTCGTAGTCTTGTCGAAGCAATGAACAAAAAAGCATAGTACAAACTGTAAAATGAATGAGGCATTTGAAAAAACTCGGGCTGACGTGCGGTATGCATTCCGGCAATTGCTGCGCAGTCCCGTTTTTACTGCTGTTGCGCTCGCCTCGCTCGCCGTCGGCATCGGCGCCAACGCTGCCATCTTCAGCGTCATAGATGCTGTACTACTCAAGTCCCTGCCGGTCCGCAACCCCGAGGAACTTGTCATGCTTACGGACCCCAACGCATCAGGCGTATCTTCCGGCGTGGACACGGGTGAACGGCATCTCATGAGCTATGCCGAATTCGTCCAGTTGCGTGATCATGCCGGGTCGTTTTCGGGAATGTGTGCTTCGGAAGCTGAATCGAACAACTGGCATGTGCGCATTGCGGGCGGACCTGTTGAAGAAGCACGCGGCCGCCTGGTCTCAGAGGAGTACTTTTTGGTTTTGGGCGTTAAGCCCCTGCTGGGCAGGTTCTTCAGCAACGATGATGCCAAGGGTCGCGGCCAGGCCCCTTACATCGTAATCAGCTATGACTATTGGCAACGGAGGTTCGGTGGCACGCAATCAGTCTTAGGTACGCAGGTCCGCGCCGGAACCGCCTTCTTCACCATTATTGGTGTGGCGGCGCGCGGCTTTCGCGGCGAAACCGTGGGAGAGAGTCCGGATTTCTGGATGCCGATGCTCATGCAACCCATGGCCATTCCCGGACGCGACTGGCTGAATGAAAATCTGTCACAGAACATCGAAAAAGTGATGTGGCTGCACACATTCGGCCGCCTCAAGCCGGATGTCAGTAAGAGCAAAGCGCAGACGGAAGTGGATTTGCTCTTTCGCCGGATCATCGAGGATAGCTACCCTAGCACTCTCTCTCCGGAATTGAGGAAGCAGGTCCTGGACCAGCATCTCGTTGTGCGCGACGCCCGCACCGGCGCATTCCGGGGCAGAGATGATTTCTCCCAGCAACTGTTCCTGCTGCTGGCAGCGTCCATTGTTGTGCTGGTCATTGCTTGCATCAATGTGGCCAACCTGCTGCTTGCCCGGTCATCTGCCCGGAGCAAAGAAATGGCGGTGCGGCTGTCCGTCGGCGCTTCAAAAGGACGGTTGGTGCGCCAGGTACTTACTGAAAGCTTGGTGCTTGCCGGCATTGGCGGTGTTCTGGGCTTGTTGCTGGCATGGGTTGCATCCCATCTTCTTACAGCTATCATGGCTGGAACAAGAAACGGCCTTGAACTCTCGCCCAGCCTTGATTGGCGCGTGCTCTGCTTCACTCTGGCGATTGCCTTTCTTACCGGAATCATCTTTGGCCTTGTGCCGGCGATCCGCGGCACTGACGTAAATCTGAATGACACTCTCCGTGACAGCGGTCGCGTCACTCAGGGTACCGGGAAGCTGAGTGTGGCCAAAGGCCTCGTGATCTGCCAGACAGGACTTTCGTTGCTGGCCGTTGTCCTTGCGGGACTGCTCCTGCGAACACTTTGGAATTTGCAGGCCGTAGAACTGGGTTATCCAAAAGAGAAACTGCTGCTGGTAACCGTGGATGGCATAAGGGCAGGCTACAAAGGGCCCTTGCTTCCTAACCTCTGGCGCGATCTTACTGCTCGGCTAAGAGCTTTGCCTGGAGTCAATGGAGTGAGTTACTCCATCAACGGGCTCTTCAGCGGATCAGAAGCTGAAGACGACATTGACGTGGAAGGTTTCATCGCGCGGCAGGAAAATGAAACCTCTTCCAGGTTTGATATGGTCGGTCCTGATTATTTTTCCGCCATTGGTATTCCCTTGCTTCGCGGCAGGGAATTTGGATTTCAGGATGGTCTCGCGACGCCGCATGTATGCGTCATTAATGAATCTTTCGCCAATCTTTTTTTCGCCAATCGCGATCCCATTGGCAGGCACATTACGCAGAAGTTCGGGGACCGGAAGAATGTAATGGAAGTGGTCGGGATAGCACGGAATGCCCGTGACCATGCTCTCCGGGGTGAGGTGCCGCCGCGCTTCTATGTTCCAGGAGATCAGGGTATGCAGAGCCCCAATGAGTGGGCGACATTCGAAATCAGGATAGACCACGCTTCTGAGCAGGTTCTGGATGCGGTCCGCAAAGCCATTGTAGGCATGAATAACAACTTATATCCGACCAATGGCCATCCCCTGGTGGAATCGCTGGATCGGAATATGGCCCATCCTCGCATGGTCGCGCAACTCTGCGCGATTTTCGGCTGTGCCGGACTGTTCCTTGCCGCGAGCGGACTCTACGGCGTCCTGTCCTATGGCGTGTCGAGAAGAATCAATGAAATGGGCATACGTATGGCGCTCGGCGCCGGCAAGGGCAGGATAATCGGCCTGATCCTGCGTGAAACAGCCATAATGATCGCCAGTGGTGTTGTTCTTGGCATTGGGCTTATATTTGCGAGTACTCGCCTTATTGCGACACGACTGTACGGCTTGAGCGCGCTTGACCCTGCCACCATTGCCGCCGCAGTCTCGATCTTCGGCCTAACCGCCTTAATGGCTGGCTACATACCCGCGGCCCGCGCTGCTAAGATCAACCCCATGGCGGCGCTTAGGCACGAATAGTGAAGATGGCCCTACGCTTTGGGCGACGGCTTTAAACAAAATGGGGCGAGACAAACCTGTGGCGAAGATTACCCATGTACAGAGAGGATCAGTGTCATCCTGAGCGGCAGCGAAGAGCCTGTCCTGGAAGGAAACTGCTCCGCTGCTCTTCA